>NZ_JBKOOL010000064.1:0-29827 GCF_046764065.1 Nocardia sp. NPDC002869 | reverse complement strand
GTTCGGAACCGACGCCTCGCGGCGGCGGTTCCTGGGGTTGGCCGCCGGGGCCGTTGTGCTGGCTGCCGGATCCGCCGCGGCCGGGCGGTGGGCCGGCGAACGTGCGCGCGCGGTGACCGCGGATCTGCGCCGGTTCGTGGTCCCGCGTCCACAGGTGGCGGCCGCGCCCGTCCCGCCCGGGACCGACCCGCCCGTCCCGGGGATCACCGCTTTCCGCACCCCCGACGACACCTTCTACCGGATCGATACCGCCCTGCGACTACCCGCGTTGACCAGCGACGACTGGCAGCTGCGGATTCACGGCATGGTGGAGCGCGAAATCCGGTTCACCATGGACGATCTGCTGCGGCGGCCCGCCGTGGAGAAGACGATCACCCTGACCTGTGTGTCCAACGAAGTCGGTGGTGACCTGGTCGGCAATGCCACCTGGATCGGATACCCGCTCGCCGACCTTCTCGCCGAGGCCGGGGTCCGCCCGGACGCGGATATGGTGCTGTCCACCAGCGCCGACGGTTTCACCGCCGGTACGCCGGTCGCGGCGCTCACCGACGGTCGCGACGCCCTGCTCGCGGTGGGTATGAACGGCGAACCGCTGCCGGTCGCGCACGGTTACCCGGCCCGGATGGTGGTGCCCGGTCTCTACGGATACGTCAGTGCCACGAAATGGGTGGTCGATCTGGAGATCACCCGGTTCGATCGTGCCCAGGCCTACTGGACCCGGCGCGGCTGGTCGGCGTTCGGCCCGATCAAAACCGCCTCCCGTATCGATGTTCCGGCCGCCTTCGGCCGTATCGCTGCGGGGCCGGTGGTGGTGGCCGGGGTCGCCTGGGCTCAGCATCGCGGGATCGCCGCGGTGGAGGTGCAGGTCGACGACGGTCCCTGGCGGCCGGCCGACCTGGCGCCGGAGTATTCGCTGGACACCTGGCGGCAGTGGACCTGGCGCTGGGACGCGCCGCCCGGTTCACACACCCTGCGGGTACGAGCCACGGACGGGGCGGGCCGGGTGCAGACCGAGGAGCGTGCCGACCCGGTCCCGGACGGCGCGACGGGTTGGCACAGCCGAACGGTCACCGTCGGGTGACGATGACCGTCCGGGCCGCTACGCCGCCGCCGGTTCCCGAGCGAACTGGGTCCGGTACAGCTCGGCGTAGCGCCCGCCCGCGGCGAGCAGTTCGGTATGCGTTCCCCGTTCCACGATGCGACCGGATTCGACCACCAGGATCTGATCGGCCGCTCGCACGGTGGAGAGCCGGTGGGCGATCACCAGGGCGGTACGGCCCTGGAGCGCTTCGGTCAGTGCCGCCTGCACCGCGGCCTCGGAGGTCGAGTCGAGGGAGGCGGTCGCCTCGTCCAGGATCACCACCCGTGGCTGTTTCAGCAGCAGCCGGGCGATGGTGAGACGCTGGCGCTCACCGCCGGAGAGGCGGTAGCCGCGTTCCCCGACCACCGTGTCCAGCCCGTCGGGCAGGGTCGCGATCAGATCGCTCAGGCGGGCCCGCTCCAGCGCGTCCCACAGCTGTTCCTCGCCGGCGTCCGGGGCGGCCAGCAGCAGATTGGCCCGGATGGTGTCGTGGAACAGGTGGCCGTCCTGGGTGACCAGGCCGACGGTTTGCTGGATCGACTCCGTGGTGAGTTCGCGGATATCGGTGCCGCCCAGCCGGACCGCGCCCGAATCCACATCGTAGAGCCGGGAGACCAGCTGCGCGATGGTCGATTTGCCGGCGCCGGAGGAGCCGACCAGGGCGATCATCCGGCCGGGTTCGGCGCGCAGTGACACCCCGTGCAGCACTTCCTCACCGCCGCGGGTGTCCAGTGTGGCCACCTCTTCCAGCGAGGCCAGCGAGACCTTGTCGGCGGCGGGGTAGCCGAACCGCACCTCGTCGAGCTCCACCGTGACGGGCCCGGCGGGCACCGGCCGCGCCCCGGGGGCGTCCTCGATGAGCGGTTTCAGATCGAGGACCTCGAAAACCCGCTCGAAACTGACCAGCGCGGACATGATCTCCATCCGGGCACTGGCCAGCGCGGTGAGCGGGGAGTACAGCCTGGTGAGCAGGAGTGACAGGGCCACCACGGCACCCGCGTCCAACTGCCCGCGCAGCGCGTACCAGCCGCCGAGGCCGTAGACCAGCGCGACGGCCAGCGCGGAAACCAGCGTCAGCGCCGTGACGAAAACGGTCTGCAGCATGGCGGTGCGCACGCCGATATCGCGGACCCGCCGCGCCCGCAGGGCGAATTCGGCCGATTCCTGGGCCGGGCGGCCGAAGAGTTTCACCAGAGTCGCCCCCGGCGCGGAGAAACGCTCGGTCATCTGCGTGCTCATCGACGCGTTCAATCCCGCTGCCTCCCGCTGGATATCGGCCAGCCGGTCGCCCATCCGCCGGGCCGGGATCACGAAGACCGGCAGCAGGAGCAGCGCGAGCAGGGTGATCTGCCAGGACAATTGGAGCATCACCACCAGGGTGAGCGCCACGGTGACGATATTGGCGACCACGCCCGAGAGGGTGTCGCTGAAGGCGCGCTGCGCCCCGATCACATCGTTGTTCAACCGGCTGACCAGCGCGCCGGTCCGGGTCCGGGTGAAGAAGGCGATCGGCATCCGCTGGACGTGGTCGAAGACAGCGGTCCGCAGGTCGAGGATCAGGCCCTCACCGATCCGCGCCGACAGCCAGCGAATGGCCAGCCCGAGACCGGCATCGAAGACGGCCAGCGCGGCGATGGCCAGTGCCAGCAGTATCACTGTCCGCGGCGGCGTCCCCGCGAAGATATCGTCGACCACCCGGCCCGCGAGCAGCGGCGTGGCGACCACCAAAACCGCCGCGGCCACGCTGAGGACGAGGAAGGCGATCAGCCGCCGCTGATGCGGCCGGGCGAAGCGCAGGATGCGCCGTGCCGTGGCGAGACTGAACGACCGCGTCTCCTCGGGTGCGTGCATGCGCCGGTACATCTGGTCCCAGGCCACCGATTCCATGCTCATCTGACAATGTCCTTCCGCTCCGGAGCACGATTGAACTCCGGTGCACCGACACTAGAAGCTGAACCAATGTTCAGGTCAAGCGCCCGGCGGCCGGGATCCATCGGTACCGGGAACCTCTGCGACCGGGGCGAGTTCGAGACGGACCCCGAGCAACCGGATCGGACGATCCAGCGGAAAACGATCCAGCACCCGCAGCGCCGTATCGACGATCGTGGGGATATCGGTGGTCGGCTCCGGCAGTTTGGACTGCTTGCTGCGGGTATAGAAGGTACTGGTGCGCACGGTGACCGAGACCCGGGTGGCCATCCGGCCGGCCTCGATGATCTCCGCCGCGACCTCCGCCGCCAGCCGGGCCACCTGGGCGCCTATCTCGGCCGGATCGCCGAGATCCCGCGGGAAGGTCTGCGATCTACTGCGCCCCACCGCCGGCGGCGGTTTCGTCACCACCTCGGTATCACCGGCGCCGCGACTCATCACCCACAGCGCGGGACCGTTCGTCGGACCGAACTCGGCCGCGAGCCGGGACCGGTCGGCGGTCATCAGATCCCCGACGGTATGGATATCGAGTTCGGCCAGCCGGGCCGCGATCCGGCTACCGATGCCCCAGAGCGCGTTCGTCGGACGATGGGCCATCACCTCGGACCAGTTGGCGGCGGTGAGCCGGAACATGCCGTCGTGCGCTCCCGGATGGTCGGTTGCGGTGACACCGGGTTTCCCGACCGATTTCGCGAAACCGGTGGCCAGTTTCGCGGTGAGCTTGTTGTCGCCGATGCCGATCGCGCAGCCGAGATCCAGTTCTTCCACCGCGGCCCGGATCGCCCGAGCGAATTCCTCGGGCTCCTCGGTATCGACCGCCACGAACGCCTCGTCCCACCCCCAGACCTCCACCTGATCGGTGAACGTGCGCAGCCGGGCCATGACCTCCTCGGACGCTTCCTCGTAGCAGGGGACGTCCAAGGGCAGGAACACCGCCTCCGGGCATTTTCGCGCCGCCGACCGCAACGCCATACCCGCCCGCACCCCGTAGCCGCGCGCCGGATACGACGCGCAGGTCACCACCTTGCGGGGCTCGTCCGGGTCGCCGTTTCCGCCCACGATCACCGGCTGCCCGCGTAGTTCGGGATGGCGCCGGTACTCCACCGCGGCCTGGAACTGGTCGAGGTCGACGTGCAACAGCCATCTGGCCACGACACTGTCTTACTCCTACCGGGTGACAAACAGGGGGATATCGGGGCGCCCACCTAGGCTGGATCGTGTGACCGACCACGACGCACGACGGGACACACTCGCACGGCAGCTGCGTGCGCGGATCGGTATCGAGGCGGTGGACATCTCCCACCGCCGCCGGGTGGAGTACTCGTCGGACGCCTCGAACTACCGGGTGCTGCCCGAAGCGGTGGTCTTTCCCCGAACCGACGAGGATGTGGCGGCCGTACTGGAGGTCGCGCGGAGCGAGGGTACCGCCGTGACCCCGCGGGGCGGCGGCACCTCGGTCGCGGGCAATGCGGTCGGTCCCGGCATCGTCCTCGATTTCAGCAGGCATATGACCGGTATCGCCGAGATCGATCCGGATCGGCGGACCGCCCGGGTGCAGCCGGGCGTGGTGCTGTCGGATCTGCAGCGCCGGGCCCGGGAACACGGGCTGCGCTTCGGCCCGGATCCGTCCACCCAGAACCGCTGCACTCTCGGCGGCATGATCGGCAACAATGCCTGCGGTCCGCACGCCATCGCGTGGGGTCGCACCTCCGACCGGGTGCGGGAGCTGCGGATCATCGACGGTACCGGCGCGTCCCGCCGCCTCGCGGACTCGCTGGACGCGGTCCCCGGGCTACCGGAGTTCACCGCGAAATCCCTCGCCGTGCTGCGCACCGACCTGGGCCGGTTCGACCGGCAGGCGTCGGGCTACGGGCTCGAATATCTGCTGCCGGAACGCGGCGGGTCGGTGGCCGGCTCGTTCGTCGGGGCGGAGGGCACCTGCGGTGTACTGCTCGAGGCCGAGCTGGAATTGGTGCCGATCCCGGCGGCGACCCTGCTGGTCGTGCTCGGTTACCCGGATCTGGCGACCGCCGCCGACGATATCGCCGCGGTGGTCTCGGTCGCGCCGGTGGCGGTCGAGGGTATCGATGCCCGGCTGATCGAGGTGGTGCGCGCACACGGCCGGCGGGTCCCCGATCTGCCGCGTGGCACCGGCTGGCTGTTCGTGGAGCTGGCGGGGGAGAACGCGGCGGCCGCCCACGCCGCCGCCCGCCGCTTGTGCGGGGCGGCGGGTGCGCTGGACAGCCGGATCATCGAAGACCCCGGCGCCGCGGCCGCGCTGTGGCGGATCCGGGCCGACGGTGCCGGCCTGGCCGGCCGCACCCGCGACGGTGAGCCGGCCTGGCCGGGTTGGGAGGACGCGGCGGTTCCGCCTGCCCGGCTCGGCGCCTACCTGCGCGATTTCGACGAGCTGACCCGCGAGCACAAGGTCGACGGCCTGCTCTACGGGCATATCGGCGACGGCTGTATCCATGTGCGGCTGGACCTGCCGATCGCCGCCGCGCCGGAACGGTTCCGGGCCTTCCTGACCGACGCGGCACACCTCGTGGTGGGCCACGGCGGTTCGCTGAGCGGAGAACACGGCGACGGCCGGGCCCGATCGGAACTGCTGGAGATCATGTACTCACCCGAGGTCCGCGCGGTCTTCGCGGGTTACAAGGCGCTGTTCGATCCGGCGAACTTCCTCAATCCGGGTGTGCTGGTGCAGCCGCGCCCGCTCGACGCCGATCTGCGACTGGCGGGTCTGCCGCCGCTGCCGCGCGCGGGCGGCTTCGCCTTCGCCGGCGATGCCGGGGATCTGGCCACCGCGGTGCACCGCTGTGTCGGGGTGGGTAAATGCCGGGCCGATACGCGTGGCACGGGTGGTTTCATGTGCCCCTCCTATCTGGCGACAGCCGACGAGAAGGACACCACCCGAGGCCGGGCCCGGGTATTGCAAGAAGTGGTCCGGGGAGAGCTGGACTGGGCCGCGCCCGCGGTGGCCGAATCGCTGGACCTGTGCCTGTCCTGCCGCGCCTGCGGTACGGACTGCCCGGCGGGCGTCGATATGGCGACCTACAAATCCGAGACGCTCCACCGCCGCTACCGCGGTCGGTTGCGCCCTCGCGACCACTACACACTGGGCCGGCTCCCGCGCTGGCTGGGTGGGGCGACCCGGGTGCCGTGGCTGGTCAACGCGCTGGCCGGCGCCGGACCGTTGCGCCGGCTCGGGATGCGCGCCGCCGGGATGGATCCACGCCGGGAGGTACCGGAACTCGCGCCGCGATCCTTCCGGCGGATCTGGCGCCGGGAAGCGGCGAAGCAGCGGGTGGCCGAGCCGGACGCGACGCCGGTGATGCTGTGGGTGGACACCTTCACCAATGCCTTCGATCCGGATATCGCGGTGGCGGCGGTGCGTCTGCTCAATTCGCTCGGTTATCGGGTGGTCGTGCCGCGCCGGCAGGTGTGCTGCGGACTGACCTGGATCAGCACCGGGCAGTTGGACGGCGCCCGGGCGCGGCTGCGCGCCACCCTCGATGCCCTCGACGACCATGTGCGCGCCGGTGGCGCGGTGATCGGTCTCGAACCGTCCTGCATCGCCGCGTTGCGGGCCGATCTGCCGGAGTTACTGCCCGAGGATCCGCGTTCCCGGCCGGTCGCGGCCGCGGTCCGCACGCTCGCCGAGTTCCTCACCGCGCAACCGGACTGGCGCCCGCCCCGCTACCCCGGCCGATCGCTGGTCGTCCAGCCGCATTGTCACCACCATTCGGTGCTCGGCTTCGATGCCGATCGCCGGATATTTGCCCAGATGGGAGTGAATGTGACAGAGATCGCAGGATGCTGTGGGCTGGCCGGTAATTTCGGAATGCAGAAAGGCCATTACGAGATATCGCTGACGGTGGCGGGCAACGGAATACTTCCGGCGCTGGAGAATGCCGAACCGGATGCCGTCGTGGTCGCCGACGGATTCTCCTGCCGGACCCAGGCCGCCCAGCTCACCGGCCGGCGGGGCCGGCATCTCGCACAGATTCTGCTGGAGGACAGTTGATTCCGGGTGCACCGAGGATTTCGTGACATCGAAGAGCGGCCGATCCCGAAAGACCGGCCGCTCTTCGTGAAGGCTCAGCTCCCGAATGGGAGGGTCCCGGGTGGAATCTCGTAGCCGGAGCTACCGGCGAAAACCGAACCCCAGAGATCGAGCAACCAATTGAGCGCTTCGGTGATCATAGAAACCTCCAGTCACGGCAAAAACCACATATTTGCTCAACTGCGTCTTCATCGCCGGTCGATCGAACGGCGTTACTCGGGGCAGCGCACAATGGCATGGTGCCTGTCCGAACAGCCGGATCCACCGGCGATGCGGGGGCGACGCGGACCCTGTCCGCCGACGCCCCGGTCGACCTTGCCCATACCCTCGCGCCGTTGCGCCGCGGGCCCGGCGACCCCTGTCACCAGATCACCCCGGACGGGGCGCACTGGCACACCTCGCGAATGCCGACCGGGCCGGTCACCTACCGGCTGGTCCAGGACGATCAGCTGGCCGTCACCGCGGACGCCTGGGGTCCGGGCGCCGCGGAGTTCCTCGACGGGCTCGATCGCATGCTGTGCCTGGATCAGCGGGTCGACGATTTCGTACCGATCCACCCCACGGTGGCGGCCGCGCACCAGCGGTATCCCGGGCTGCGGATGCTGCGCACCGGCCGGGTACTCGAAGCGCTGATCCCGGCGATCCTGGAACAGAAGGTGACCATCGTCTCCGCCCATGCCGCATGGCGTCGCCTGGTGCACCTCTTCGGTAGTCCGCCACCCGGCCCGGCACCGGCGGGCATGCTGGTACCGCCGGACGCGGCGGCCTGGAGCCGGATTCCCTCATGGAGCTTCCACGGGGCCAATGTCGGGCCCCAGCGCAGCCGGACCATCGTGCGGGTGGCTCGTCTCGCCGAGTCGCTGGAGCGGATGACCGCGCTGCCGCCGGCCGAGGCCGCACGCCGGCTCCGCACGATCCCCGGCATCGGGGAATGGACCGCCGCGGAAACCGCGCAGCGCGCTTTCGGTGATGCCGACGCGCTGTCGGTGGGTGATTTCCATCTGGCGTCGATCGTCGGCTGGACCCTGCTCGGCCGCGATATGGACGACGCCGAGATGGTCGATTACCTCGAACCGGTACGTCCGCATCGCTATCGCACCATCCGTCTACTCGAGATCAGTGGGCAAGCTCGTAAGCCGCGGTTCGGCCCGCGCGCACCGGTGACCGATCACCGGTGGCACTGACCGGTAAGAGACTTCGCGGCCCGGGAGATCCGAGGTCCCTGTTTCGGAGAACCGTACGGATCCGGCCGGTGAGCGGCCGGTACGGCGGTGGAACCCGGTCGCTATTGGAGCGCGCGGTTGTCCAGGACACAGCGGCCCGATTCCACCAGGGTGGCTCGGGCGCGCCGGCGGACCCGGCACTCGTCGACGGTGCAGTCCAGATGCAACTGCATTGCCGAATGGGCTTGTTCGGGGGTCATCACGCCGGGATCGGCACCGCAGGCGAGCAGGGTGGGGATCGGGGCGTCCAGATTCAACCGCATCACACACGACCTCCTTCTGAACCCGCGGTCGACTCCTGTTGTCCGCGGTGGTTTTCCGGGTGTGCACATACGACCAACAGCTCACCATAGGCCGAGAAGGTGCGATAACGGGTGAGATTCGGCGATTTTACCGGTACCGATTCGCGGAATTTCCTGTAGACGGGTGTAAACCCGCCGCGGCCGGGGCTGCGCGTAGCATCGCGCTACATGCTTGTGGCGCGCAGCGCCGGGGCCCACGACTCGAAACACGGCGATTTCCGCGGCGGTGAAGGAGAACCTGGATGAGCATCGACAACGGTACGAATGTGGATCTGTCCGGCGCCCGCTGGGTGAGCGGCGCGACCGGGGAAGGCGCCGCTACGCCGGGCGCCCACAGCGTCGAGATCGCGATGCTGGCCGACGGTCACGTCGGAATGCGCGACGGCAAGAATCCCGACGGGCCGGTACTGGTCTTCACCCCGGGTGAGTGGGCGGCCTTCACCGCCGGCGTACGCGACGGCGAGTTCGACCGCCCGTAATTTCTGTTCACCCGGGTCGACCTGCCGCGGGCACGGCGTTTGGGTCCAACAGGTAACGGGTAGACAACAATATGTGGACCCAGGGATCAAGCATTCCCGTCCCCGGCTCCGCAAATTCGGGCTCGGCGACGGCGTCGCGCGGTTGATCGTCGGCCTGCTTTTTGCGGCATCGGCGGTGGGCGTTTTCGTACTCACCGGTTCGGTGTTCTCGGCTTTGTTCGTCGGGGTGCTGGTGGGGCTGGTCGCGACCGGTGTGGTCGCGATGCTGTGAGATGGTCGGGCGAAACGGTCAGCGCCGGAAGAGCTTGTTACCGAGCCAGACGATCGGATCATATTTCCGGTCGGCCACGCGTTCCTTCATCGGTATCAGCGCATTGTCGGTGATCTTGATATTTTCCGGGCATACCTCGGTACAGCACTTGGTGATGTTGCAGTAGCCGAGCCCGTGCTCATCCTGGGCGGCGTCCCGGCGGTCGGCCACATCCAGCGGATGCATCTCCAGCTCCGCGATCCGCATGAGATACCGCGGACCGGCGAAGGCCTCTTTGTTCTCGTCGTGATCGCGCACCACATGGCAGGTGTTCTGGCACAGGAAGCATTCGATGCATTTGCGGAACTCCTGCGAGCGCTGCACGTCCACCTGCTGCATCCGGTACTGCCCGGGCTCCAGATCCGGCGGCGGTGTGAACGACGGGATCTCGCGGGCCTTCTTGTAGTTGTAGGAGACATCGGTCACCAGGTCGCGAACCACCGGGAACGTGCGCAGCGGTGTCACAGTGACAACATCTTCCGGCGTGAAGGTGGACATCCGGGTCATGCAGAGCAGCCGCGGTTTTCCGTTCACCTCGGCCGAGCACGAACCGCATTTGCCCGCCTTGCAGTTCCAGCGGACGGCGAGGTCGGGCGCCTGGGTCGCCTGCAGGCGGTGGATGATGTCGAGAACCACTTCGCCCTCGTTCACCGCCACCGTGAAATCCTGTAGTTCTCCACCGTCGGTATCGCCGCGCCATACGCGGAACCGGGCGTCGTAACTCATTCGCTCACGCCTCCTTGCTGTCCGATTCGCGGCCTTCGGGCTCAGCACCTGCCGCGGCGCCGTCCACCGCGGCCGGATGGGCCGCGAGTTCGGCTGGGGTGTAGTACTTTTCCAACTCGCCGAAATCGAAGAGGGCGAGTAGTTCGTCCCGCATCGGCAGCTGATCCTGCACGGTCACCGAGATATCGGGAACATTCGCGACTCCGGCGCCGTCGATGCCGCAGACGAGGAGTTTGTTGCGCCACCGCGGGTCCATCCCCGGGTGGTCGTCGCGGGTGTGTCCGCCGCGGCTCTCGGTGCGCAACAGCGCGGCCTGCGCCACACACTGGCTGACCAGCAGCATGTTTCGCATATCGAGGGCGAGATGCCAGCCCGGGTTGAACTGCCGGTGCCCCTCGATGGTGACATGCGCGAACCGCTCACGCAGCGCCTCCAGATGGGAGATCGCCTCGCGGACCTCGGCTTCCTTGCGGATGATGCCCACCAGATCGTTCATGGTCTGCTGCAGATCGGTGTGCAGGGTATACGGGTTCTCCCCGGAGGCGCCGTCCGGCGGATCGAACGGGGCGAGCGCCGTCCGGGCCGCTGTCGCGATATCGGCGTCGGCCACCGCCGGCCGCTCGGCGAGTCCTTCGACGTACTCGGCCGCGCCCAGCCCCGCCCGCCGGCCGAAGACCAGCAGATCCGACAGGGAATTGCCGCCGAGCCGGTTGGATCCGTGCATACCGCCCGAGCATTCACCGGCGGCGAAGAGACCCGGTACGTGCGCCGCGCCGGTATCCGGATCGACTTCGATCCCGCCCATCACGTAATGACAGGTGGGCCCGACCTCCATCGGTTCCTTGGTGATGTCCACATCGGCCAGTTCCTTGAACTGGTGGTGCATCGACGGCAACCGGCGGATGATCTCCTCCGGAGTGAGCCGCGAGGCGATATCCAGGTAGACCCCGCCGTGTTCGGTACCCCGGCCGGCCTTGACCTCTTCGTTGATGGCGCGGGCCACTTCGTCGCGGGGTAGCAGATCAGGGGTGCGGCGCGCCGAATCGTTGTCGCGCAGCCACTGATCGGCCTCTTCCTCGCTCTCGGCGTACTGCCCTTTGAAGACCGGCGGAATGTAATCGAACATGAACCGTTTGCCGTCGGTGTTCTTCAATACGCCGCCGTCACCGCGGACGCCCTCGGTGACGAGAATGCCCTTCACACTCGGCGGCCACACCATGCCGGTGGGATGGAACTGCAGGAACTCCATATTGATCAGTCGGGCGCCGGCCCGCAGCGCCAGGGCGTGGCCGTCACCGGTGTACTCCCAGGAGTTCGAGGTCACCTTGTAGGATTTGCCGATTCCGCCGGTGGCCAGGATGACTGCGGGGGTCTCGAACAGGATGAAGCGGCCGGATTCGCGCCAGTAGCCGAAGGCGCCGCTGATCCGGTCACCGTCCTTGAGCAGATCCGTGATGGTGCATTCGGCGAAGACCTTGATCCGTGACTCGTAGTCGCCGGTCTGCGCGTAGTCCTCCTGCTGCAGCGAGACGATCTTCTGCTGCATGGTGCGGATCAGTTCGAGCCCTGTACGGTCGCCCACATGCGCCAGCCGCGGGTAGGTGTGCCCACCGAAATTGCGCTGGCTGATCCGGCCGTCGGCGGTCCGGTCGAACAGGGCGCCGTAGGTCTCCAGCTCCCAGACGCGGTCGGGGGCCTCCCGGGCGTGCAGTTCGGCCATCCGCCAGTTGTTCAGGAATTTGCCGCCGCGCATGGTGTCGCGGAAATGGGTCTCCCAGGTGTCCTTCTCGTTGGCGTTGCCCATCGCCGCCGCGCAGCCGCCCTCGGCCATCACGGTATGGGCCTTGCCGAACAGCGATTTGCACACCACCGCCACCGAGAGACCGTGTTCCCGGGCTTCGATCACCGCGCGTAGTCCGGCGCCGCCGGCACCGATCACCACGACGTCGTAGGTGTGCCGCTCCACTTCGGGCATAGCCGTGCAAACTCCTCAGTCGATGATGCGAAGATCGGAAATCGTGCCGCCGGCAACCAACATCACGTAGAAGTCGGTGAGCACGAGGGTGCCGAGCGTGGTCCAGGCGAGCTGCATATGCCTGGTGTTGAGCTTGGAGACCTGTGTCCAGAACCAGTACCGCACCGGATGTGCGGAGAAGTGTTTGAGCCGCCCGCCCGCGATATGCCGGCAGGAATGGCAGGACAGGGTGTAGGCCCACAGCAGGATCACATTGCCGGTGATGATCAGGCTGCCCAGGCCCAGCCCGAATCCGCCGGTTTTGCCGTGGTAGGCGATCACCGCGTCGTAGGTGTTGATCAGCGAGATGAGCACCGCGACATAGAAGAAGTAGCGGTGGGCGTTCTGGATGATCAGCGGCAGCCGGGTCTCCCCGGTGTACTTCGCGTGGGGTTCGGCCACCGCGCAGGCCGGCGGTGAGAACCACACCGACCGGTAGTAGGCCTTGCGGTAGTAGTAGCAGGTGAGCCGGAACCCGAGCAGGAACGGCAGCACCAGGAACCCGAGCGGTAGGAACATCGGCAGGTCGCCGAACGGGGTACCGAAGTGACTCGCCCCCTCGACGCACGAGGTGCTCAGACAGGGGGAGTAGAAGGGCGTCAGATAGTGGTAGTCGGGTACCCAATACGCCGTGCGCACAAAGGATCTGATGGTCGCATAGATGACGAACGCGGCCAGTCCGATCACCGTGATCAGCGGCGGTAGCCACCACCGATCCGTGCGTAGGGTCCGGGTGGTGATCCGGGCCCGGGTCCTGCTGAATACGCCTGTACCCGCTTCGGGAGCGGTTGTCGTCGTTGTGGCACTCACTGGTCGATGCCTCGCTGATCGGCGGTGCGGGTGGTCATGGGGTACCTCCGCGATCGAATGTGATGCTGAGCACCATACGCCCGGCCCGCTATCGAATGAGCAGGGTCGGTGCAATCTCGATGGGCTCGGGGGTGGGTGATTTGCGCCACATTTACTGACGATCTTGTTCGGGTGAACACGTCGCAAACGAGGACGGCCGGTCGCCTGTGCGGCGACCGGCCGTCCGAAGATCATCGGGTTACGGCCCGATGTCCGGTGTTCGGTTATCCGGCGGTGAACCCGGCCGATTACTGTGTGCGCGGCCGCGAGTGGAAGCCGAGGCCCTCGTCCTGGGCGCCCATCCACGCCGATTCGTCGGATTTGCTGTCCGGGACGTAGATGGGTTCTTGGCCGCGGCGGGCCGCCACCTGCGGTGGGGGGCTCTTCTCCAGTTCATCGGCATCGATGCAGAGCCGTTCCAGATCGTTCTCCAGCCGGCGCACGGGGCCGGCATCTCCATAATGGGTGCGCAGCACCCCGATGGAATGACGAAGCTGGTTTACGGCGTATCGGAGTTCCGCGATGTCGCTGCGTGTCATGGGTACCTCCTGAGTTGCCAACCGGTCGCGGTGTCTAACGCCGCCCGGACTGCGCCGGCCGTCCGGCGTGCTTGTGACCGACCACACAAGGTGATCTACAACACAGTACGGCAAAATCCCGATTCCGGCTCGTCCGATGATCAAGATCGGGTTTCGGTTGGGAGTCGATGTGTGCAACTCGGCCGGGCGCCGGGGTGGCGCTCTGCGGGCGTATATGGCTGTCTAGATGCTGGGTGAGAAATATGTATACAACGCTCGATCCTGGGTCGATGGTTGTATGCGCAGCTCTGATCGACACGCTGGAGGGCGGCATAGAAATCCGATCGGACGCGGTATCGGATTATCTATGTATTTCTAGAAAATCTTCTAGTGAGTCCGATAGATTGCTAGCGCAGCCCGTCAGGTGGTGACGCTGCGCAGGTAGCGCCCGAAATGCGGGACGGTGAACCCGATGGTGCCGCGCTCCGCGGAGTAGATGAGGCCCTTCTTGATCAGTCCGTCGCGGGCCGGCGACAACGAGGCGGGTTTGCGGCCCAGTTCGGCGGCCACCGCCGACGTGGCGACCGGGCCGTCGTCACCGGACAGGTCGGCCATCGCGCGCATGTACTCGCGTTCGGCCGGGGTGGCCCGTTCGTACCGGGAGCCGAAGAAACCGACCGCGAGCTCTTCCTCGGCGGCCGGCGCCGCCACCTCGACATCCTCGGCGGTGATCGGGCTGCCCGGCGCCTGGTCCCAGGTCGCCTTGCCGTAGGCCTGCACGAAATACGGATACCCGTCGGCTTTGCGGTAGAGCGCGGTGAGCGCCTCGTCGGAGAATTTCACGTCCTCGCGCTCGGCCGGCGCGATCAGCGCGCGATCGGCCGACTCCCGGTCCAGCCGGTCGATGCGGTGATAGCCGAACAGGCGTTCGGAATAGCTCTTGGACGCCGAGAGCACCGCCGGCAGATGCGGTAGACCCGCCCCCACCACGATCAACGGCGCGGTGTCCTGGCTGAGCTCGTGGCAGGCGCCGCAGATGGCCGAGATATCGGCCGGACCCAGATCCTGCATCTCGTCGATGAAGACGGCGATGCCCGCGCCGACGTCCTGGGCCAGTGCCGCGGCCTCCGTCAACAGTTCCACCAGGTCGATCTCGATATCGCCGGAGTCGGCGCGACCGGTCACGGCCGGTACATCGATACCCGGCTGCCATCGCTCGCGCATGCCCTTGTCCGCCGTCGCGCGTAGCGCGAACGCTTTGAGGATGCCCAGGAAATCGTCGATCCGTTCCTGGTTGTGGTGCGTTTTGGCGATGGCCCGCGCGGCCGTGTGCAGCGCCGAGGACAGCGGCCGGCGAAGTTCCTGGTCCGGCCGGGCCTCTATCTTGCCGGTGCCCCAGCCGCGGGAGACCGCGGCCGAGCGCAACTGGTTGAGCAGTACCGTCTTCCCCACACCGCGCAGCCCGGTGAGCATCACGCTGCGCTCCGGACGACCCCGGGCGATCCGTTCGAGGACGATATCGAACGCGTCGAGCTGTTTGCCGCGTCCGGCGAGTTCCGGTGGACGCTGACCAGCGCCGGGCGCATACGGGTTCCGCACGGGGTCCATACCCTCAGACCGTAGCGAACCGATCGGAAAATATGTCCCTATCTATGCCGAGTTCTAGAAAGGCATGGCGGGTGTCCGGCGTCCCCCGGCCGCCGCGCCGTGGCGCCGGGCGCGGACGGGGCGGACACGCCCGGACGAGACCTCCGCGTGACCTGCCGGTGAACCGAAAAACGCTGGCGCGCCGGTGCTTTACACATGTACTCCCTGTTGGCGCGAAAAGGACACGCGTTCGGCTGGACAACACCTGGGCGGCATCGTAACCTTCTTGTGACTTAGTGGAGTCGAGTCGTTTCGTAAGTGAGGCGGCGCCATTTGGTCACCGCCGCCGCCGGCCGCCGCGAATCGAGTAGGACGCGCGACCGGAGCGACGGGAGAGCACGAGGATCGGAGACGTAGCTCGGTGGGTAAGCACAGCTTGCAGCGAGAATCCAAACTGCCTAATTCTGTCAAGGGCGCGCTGGTCATGGGCACGCTGGCCGCGACTACGGGCACGATGCCCGCGATCGCCTCGGCCGCGACGACCACGATCGACGTTCCCGGTATCGGCAAGTTCGACGTCGAGGTGCCGGATCAGTTCGCCGATCAGGCGAACCAGCTCAACCAGCAGCTGAACCAGGCCCTCGAGCAGGCTCCGCACGCCATGCCCGCCGCTCCCGCGCTGCCCAACTTCGCGCCGCCCGCCCCGCTCCAGCAGCAGACCCTCGGCGATATCGCCCTCGACGCCGCCAAGACCAAGGTCGGCGCCATGTACTCCTGGGGTGCGGCCGGCCCGGCCAACTTCGACTGCTCCGGCCTGGTCCAGTGGGCCTACAAGCAGGCCGGGATCAAACTGCCGCGTACCAGCTTCGAACAGTCGCACGTCGGTGCGCCGATCGCGTTCGACAACCTCGAGCCCGGCGATATCGTCATCACCAACGGTGGCGGTCACGTCGGCATGTACGCCGGTGACGGCCTGCTGCTGAACGCGGTGCAGTCCGGCGAGCCGGTCTCCTACACCCACCTTTCCGCCGACGATGTGGTCACCGCGCGTCGTATCGTATAGCGGGTGAACCGAGCCGCTACCGAGCAGAACGACGGCAATACCCAGGCCCGGGTCGACTCCTGGGTTTGGGCTGTGCGTTTGTTCAAAACTCGGTCGGCTGCCGCGGCCGCCTGTCGAGGCGGACATGTGCGTGTGAACGGTGCGACAGCCAAACCCGCACAACCGGTACGGCCGGGCGACGAGGTCCGAATCCGGAACAACGGTGTCGAGCGGATCGTCGTCGTGGAGCGGGTGGTCACAAAACGGGTAGGTGCTCCGATCGCCGCCCAATGCCTGATCGACCGCAGTCCACCGCCTCCGCCCAAGGAAGTTCTCGCTACCCTGCCGCAACGAGACCGCGGGACCGGGCGCCCGACGAAACGGGAACGTCGCGAAACCGACCGGCTGCTCGGCCGGACCGATCAATGAGCCCGCTTCCCGGGGCCGTCGTCCATCTGCTCGGTAGATCCGATCTCTACCGTCCGGCGTGGCCCATGTGCTCGGGCCGCGCCGGAGTTTTCAGTGCTCGCGGGTACCGGCGGCCGGCGCCGGGGAGTCGGCGGTATCCCTATAGGCTCCGGGGGCTTCGATCGTCGTCCCGGCCGGTCGCGATGCTCCGACGACCGGGGTGGAGAACACGGCGATGAATGTGACCGGGTCGGCCGCGGTGAGTTCGATGAGATGGGCTGCCGATGCCGAGATCCGGGCGAATCGGCGCGCCAGCCGACCCGCGTCTAGTGCGGGATCCTGATCCGAAAGCGGGTTCTCGCCCACCGCGTGCGGTGCGGTGGTCACCGAACCCGTTGCGATATCACCGGATACGGCGGCATCGACGACGGTGTCCTCGAAAACCTGTGCCGCATGGATCACTCCGCGAATGGTGCACCCGGTCTCCCGGATATCGCGCAGCGCATTGTCCAGGTCGTGGCGGTCGGCGGTATCGCAGCGCACCACCACAATTCGCTCTTCGAATCCCTCCAGCAGCGGCGGAACCGGCCGTGGTGAACGTGTCGGTACCACCACGTCCCGAGCCCCCGCGGCGAGCAGGCGGCGCACCATCACCGAACCGAGGGCGCCCAGACCACCACTGACGACATAGGTTCCGGCCCGATCGATCACCATCGGCGGATCGAGGGCGACTCTCCCGGCCATGAAGCGGATAGCCCTATTGGCATCGACCACCCGCGTCCATGCGATGATATCTGTGGGTGGGGGGTCATCGGCGAGCCGTATCGATGCCAGCGTTCCGGCACCCGTGACCTCCGCCCGCAAATCCTCTCCGTTCGATCGCCGGTCGGATTCGACCGCGGCCGTGGGTGCGGCTGATCGCGGTGATCGGTCCGATCTCGTAGCCGTATCGCGGTCGCCGAAAGATATTGCCGGGAAACCTTTTCCGATTCCGAGCGGCCCCGCCCGTCGCGCGGACGGTGCGATCGGCGAGGTGCCCTCTCCTGGAGCCGGTTGCCCCTCGATACCGTCGCGGTCGTTCACCGGCCCGGCCGCTGTCGCCGCCGCGCCCAGCGCTCGTGCCGCGTGGAACTGGGCGAGACAGGTGAGGAAGGCGGTGCCCTCGTCCGTGCTGTCCGCGGCGCCGTAGGTGGTGTGCGCGAACCGCGGTATGGCCCGGACTGCCGCCGCGAGCAGGGGTTCGGGCCCGACCTCCAGGATCATTGCCATCCCGTCGCCGGCTGCCCGCCGCAGCGCCGCGTCGAGTTCCACTCGGCCGGTGAGGTTTTC
Organism: Nocardia sp. NPDC002869; assembly: GCF_046764065.1. Lineage (NCBI taxonomy): Bacteria > Bacillati > Actinomycetota > Actinomycetes > Mycobacteriales > Nocardiaceae > Nocardia > Nocardia sp. NPDC002869. The sequence goes on along the minus strand of NZ_JBKOOL010000064.1, from coordinate 11,964 downwards.
GGCCCAGTATCGGGCGGGCATATCGGCCGCGTCGACGACCGTGCCCGCGTACGTGCTGGAATAGAGCGGTAAGCGCGGGACCGCCGGGCGGATCGGGCCGAGGTCGTCGAGGAACCGCGGTATCGCCGCGGTCATGGCCGGGGTGTGTGCGGGATGATCCCAAGGGGTTCCGGCGGTGGCGATACCGCGGCGTTCGGCGCGGCGCACCACCACGTCCACATAGCGAGAAGCGCCGGTGACCAGTACCGACCGCGGCCCGTTGACCGCGGCGACGGAGACCTTCCCCTCCAGTGGTTGCACCAGGCGGATCACCTCGGACTCCGAAGTCAGCAGTTCGGCCGTCGCGCTCGGACCCGCCAGCCGGCCCGTCGCGCGACCGCGCGCCACCACTACTTTCGCGGCGTCGGCCAGCGGCAGCGCCCCGGCGGTCACCGCCGCGGCGATCTCGCCGGGGCCGTGACCGACCGCGCCATCCGGTCGCACACCCCACGCGGTCAGCAGTTCGGCGAGTGCGACCTGGTACACGAACAGGGCTGGTTGAACGAACTCCGGACGCTGCGCCGGCTCAGCGGTATTCGGGGCGGCATCGGCACCGCCGGGCGGGCGGAAGCCGTAGCGGGGAGTCCAGACCCGGGGACCGCCGGCGGCGGTGACCGCGTCACCGGCCGCGGTGACCGTTTCCGCGAAGACCGGATAGCGACCGGCCAGCATGCGGCCCATCCGCTCGTGCTCCCCGCCTTCGCCCGGGAACAGGAAGAGCACTCCCTGAGGAGAACCGATCATCGTAGTGACACTGTGGAAAGCCGGACTGCCTGGCGGCCGTGGCGAGCGGATGGCCTCACGACTCGATTATGCCGGAGAAATCCGGGTATTCGGTTTTCCGAATGTGTTGGCGCCGTGCGCCTTCCGATATCGACGGTCTGGACCGATCGGCCGGAGGGTATCCGGGTGGCGGCTGTGATCACCGCGCTCGGCGGGCCCCGGCCTGATCGCGCCCGCCACCGGACGCGATTGATCACGGTATGCAGAGCGCCGACGGAAACCGGCAGGTAATCCATGGTTGGTTGTCGTGGCGCGCGGATATGCGGTGTAGGGACACGGTCATGGTCACCGTCGACGGGTCGGCAGACGCGCGGTCGCTGCTCGGGACCATCCGGGCTCCGGCGGATATCGAGGACCCACCCGGGCTGTCTCTACTGGTTCCCGGGCCTGGCCGGTACCGTTGCCGGGTGGCCGATTCCGTGGACGGACGAACCCCCACTCTCCCGACGCTGCTGCGCTGCTGTGCGGCGTTGGCCGCCACCCCGGCGCGGCTGCTGCGCCCGCGGCGGGCCGATACCGATTTCCTGGCGCGGCTGGAGTCCGCCCCGTTGCCGGCGGCCCGGGCGAGTGTGGAGTTGACCGTGCTCGTGCAGGGGCGGATGTCGGCGCCGACGACAATCGTCGCGGAGGGCGTGCGCAGTCTCGGGCATCTACCCATGGCGATGGGCGCCTATATCGTCGAGCATCCGTCGGCGCGGTTCATCGTCGACCCGGCACTGTGCGCTCATGTGCACCGGCGGGTGCTGCCGGGGCTGCCCTTCCCGATTCCGTCGCTGGTGGCGCCGGACGAACCGGTCCTCGGGCTGGCGGACGCGCTGGCCGCACGCGATCTCGACCCCGCCGCCGTCGACTTCGTGCTGCCCACCCACCTGCACTGGGACCATATTTCCGGGGTGCTCGAACTGCCGGAGTCGGTGCCGGTGCGGTTGCCGTCCGCGGAACTGGGCTGGGCGCTGCGGGGTCCGCACGCGCCGACCGGGGTGGTGCGGGCGCCACTGGAGGGCCGGCCGCTGGAACCGCTGGAGCTCGACGGCCCGCCGGTGCTCACCTTCGCGCGCAGCCGGGATCTGTTCGGGGACGGTTCGGTACTACTCGTGGACCTGGCCGGGCACACCCTGGGCAGTATCGGCGTACTACTGGCCACGAATGACGGGCGCCGGGTGCTGCTCGCCGGTGACTCGGTGTGGAACCGGCTGCAGATCGAACTGATCCGGGAGAAGGCGCCCATGCCCGGGCAATTGTTCGACGCCGACCGCGATATCGCCTTCGAGACCATCCATCGGCTGCACGCGCTACCCGACGGTATCGAGGTGGTCGCCGCGCACGACTACGACGCGGTGGCCGCGCTCGCGGCGCGCTGAACCCCCCGGCCCGGATCGGGCCGGAGAGTGCGGGAAGCCAACCTTTCCCGGATGGCTTCCCGCGTTTCCTGCGTCGGATCGAATCGCCATTGGTCCGACGAGGCGCAAGGGTTCCGGTGCGGTGGAACCGGCCCGATCAGGCCGAAGCGACGAAACCGGCCAGCCGCGCGCTGATCAGTTCCTCGGCCTCACCGACCATGCGGCCGATGAGTTCGGCGCAGGTCGGGATGTCTTCGATCAGACCCTGGCACAGGCCGACCGACCAGATGCCGGCGTCGAGGTCGCCCTCCTCGAAGACCCGCCGGCCACGGGCGCCGGACACCAGCTCGCGGACATCCTCGAACTTGCCGCCGGCCTTCTCGATCTCGACCACCTTGCGGCTCACCTCGTTGTCGGCGACCCGGGCGGTGTTGTGCATGGTGCGGAAGATCAGCTTGGTATCGCGCTCGGAGTTGGCGACGATCTGCTCCTTGACCTTCCGGTCGATGGAGGACTCCTCGGTGCACAGGAACCGGGTTCCCATGTTCACGCCGTCGGCGCCCAGCGCCAGCGCCGCGACCAGGCCGCGGGCGTCGGCGATACCGCCGGAGGCGATGATCGGGATGGTCAGCGCGCGCGCCGCGGCGGGGATCAGCACCAGACCCGGTACATCGTCTTCGCCGGGATGCCCGGCACATTCGAAGCCGTCGATGCTGACCGCGTCCACACCGATCTTCTGGGCCTTGAGGGCGTGCCGGACGCTGGTGCACTTGTGCACCACCTTGATCCCGGCCTCGCGGTAAATGGGCAGGAAGGGTTCGGGATTGCTGCCGGCGGTCTCCACGATCTTGATCCCGCTCTCCACGATCGCCCGCGCGTACTCCTCGTACGGCGGCGGGTTGATCGAGGGCAGGATGGTCAGGTTCACGCCGAACGGCTTGTCGGTGAGTTCGCGCGTGCGCTCGATCTCGCGCCGCAGGTCATCGGGCGTGGGCTGGGTCAGTGCGGTGATGAAACCGAGCCCACCGGCGCCTGCCACGGCTGCGACGAGTTCGGCCCGGCCGACCCACATCATCCCGCCCTGCACGATCGGATGTTCGATACCGAAGGTCTCGGTGAACCTGGTCCGCAGCATCGGTGCTCTCCTCTACTTTCGCGGATAGTCCGCGTCTGCTGCATGGTGCCACGGGTGTCAGCGCCCGATCAACCCTGGAAGTGAGTCGTGATTCGCATATGTAATGGGATCTCGGGTAGCTGGATGACGTGCAGAGCACCGGGTATCACCCCAAATACGCGCTTCAACGAGCGCGGACTTTTTCCCCGTCGAGTTCCTCGGAATTAACCGCTATTCGTACCCGATTTCCTTGCCGGTGCCGATGTGAATTGTTATTCTGCCGACATGTTCACACTGCGTGTGGCGCTGGACACTCCGGCGGGGCATGCGGTACCGAGAGGAGTACGTGGGATGTCCACCGGTGCGCAGGCCCTCGCCGAGCCGATCAGATCGCGTCGCAACCACTGGAACAACCAGCTCGCCACGCATGCGGTGATGCGGCCCGACGAGGTGGCGCTGCGCTTCCGCGGCGCCGACACCACGTGGCGGCAACTGCACGAACGGTCGCAGAAATTCGCCGACGCCCTCGCGCGCCGCGGCGTCGGCTTCGGCGACCGGGTGCTCATCCTGGCCCTCAACTACCCCGAATACCTGGAGGCCGTGTTCGGGATCAACGCCCTGGGCGCGATCGCGGTCCCGGTGAACTTCCGGCTCACCCCGCCCGAGGTCGCCTATATCGTCGGCGACAGCGGCGCCAAGGCCGTGGTCACCGATACCGTGCTGCAGCCGCTGGCCACCGCGGTGCAGGGGCAGGCATCGGGCCTCGAGCACTGCTTCGTCATCGGCGGCAGCAGTGGTGACGGGGTCGTCGGCTTCGAGGACGCGATCGCCGAGACGGGGGATGCGCACATCCCGCTCGATATCGCCGAGGACACGCCGTGCCTCATCATGTACACCTCGGGCACCACCGGCAGCCCCAAGGGCGCCGTCCTCTCCTACGGCAATATGAACTCCCAGGCGCTCACCTGTATCCGCGCGCTGCAGCTGGAGCAGGAGTCGATCGGCTTCTGCACCTCCCCGCTGTTCCATATCGCCGGTCTCGGCAGCCTGGCGCCGGCCTTCCTGCTCGGCGCCAAGACGGTGCTGCATCCGCTGGGTGCCTTCAGCGCGACCGAATTCCTCGACGCCGTGGAGGCCGAACAGGCCACCTCCGCGTTCTGTGTGCCCGCCCAATGGCAGTTGATCTGTGACGAGCCGACCGTCAAGCAGCGCAAACTCGCGCTGCGGGCGCTGAGCTGGGGTGCCGCCCCCGCCTCGGACACCGTACTGAAAGCGATGGCCGACGCGTTCCCCGATGCCTTCAATGTCGCGGTGTTCGGGCAGACCGAGATGTCGCCGATCACCTGTGTGCTCGAAGGCAAGGACGCCATCCGCAAACTCGGTTCGGTCGGCAAGGTCATCCCCACCATCCAGGCCCGCATCGTCGACGACGAGATGAACGATGTGGCGCCCGGCGAGGTCGGTGAGATCGTCTACCGCGGCCCCACCATGATGTCGGGCTATTGGAACAAGCCGGAGGCGACCGCGGATGCGTTCGCCGGCGGATGGTTCCACTCCGGTGACCTGGTCCGCCAGGACGACGAGGGCTTCATCTACGTCGTGGATCGCAAGAAGGACATGATCATCTCCGGCGGTGAGAACATCTACTGCGCCGAGGTGGAGAATGCCCTGTTCGCGCATCCGAAGATCCGCGAGGCCGCGGTGATCGGCAAAGCGCACGAGAAGTGGGGCGAGGTGCCGGTCGCGGTGGTCGCGCTCAACGATCCGGCCGACAATCTCACCCTCGCGGAACTGGAATCGTTCCTCAACGAGCACCTGGCCCGCTACAAGCATCCGAAAGAGCTGGTGCTCGTGGCGGAACTGCCGCGCAATGCCAGCGGCAAGGTCGTGAAAGTCGAACTGCGCAAGTTCGATTCGTAGACAAGGTTTCACGTGAAGCATGCGCCGGGTCGGTTCCGCCGATCCGGCGCGCACCTGCGCGGCGAGCTCCGGCGCGCCCGGTGGCCAGGACTTTTCCCGGGCAGTGGTGCGCCTCGGACGCGCATGGTCGATCATCTACGCCATGTCGGATCAACATGCTGCAGTCCTCGCCCTGCACTGGCAGGTGAACGTTATTCGGCCGGAAGGGTTCTTCGGCCCGATGCTGGCAGAACCGGTGGCCGCCAGCGGAGTGGTACAGCGGGCGGCGGACTTCCACAAACAGGCGGCGGAGCTGGGACTGCCGATCATCTGCACCCGGTTCACCGTCCCGGAAGGGGAAGGGCGGCTGGTGCGCAATACCGGATTCATGCAGTCGGTCGGGGCGGCCCAGCACGAATTCCGTCCGGACGCACCGGGAAGCCAACTGATCGACGAGATCGCCGGGCAGGCCGACCGGATCGTCGACAACCAGAAACTGTCGGGGCTGGCCGGTAACGACCTGCCGCGCTGGCTGGCCGAGAACGATATCGACACCCTGTTCCTGACCGGTGTCGCCACCAACCTCACCGTCGAGCAGACCGCACGCCACGGCACGGACCTCGGTTTCACCGTCTACACGGTCGCCGACTGCGTGGCCGCCGCCGACCACCAAGTGCACACGGCCTCCCTGGCGAATATCGCGCTCGTCAGCGCCGGCCTCCGCACCACCGCGGACGCCTTCGACGAACTCGAGTGACCTTCCGTGGCCGGCGCCCGACCGGTTCCGGGGCGACCGGCCGTGTGCCGTCTATCGATCGGCGACCATCGAGACCGACAGTGCTGTGGGCCTCCCTCCGAAGCCGGTCGGGGCGCACGTCTGCGCAGACCCTTCCGTGATCGGGGCACGCCCGGTTCTCGAGCGCGTGCGGCCGGCGGCTCGGAGACCGGCGACGGTTGCACGTTGACAGTGCAGTGAGCCTGACCAGATCGGCCGAGGTGCACGTCTGCGCACACTTTCCGTCTGCTCGGGAGGGCCTGAATTCGTGGTCGGGGCCCGCCCCCCATTCGGGAGCGACTGAGCGCGTCCGGGCCCCGACCCGCGGCGCCGGAGGCGCCGCAAATATACACAGCTCAGATCATGTTCTTCTCGGCCATCCAGCGCATCACCTGCCAGCCGCAGAACACCGGGATCCAGCAGGTGAGTACCCGGTAGAGCAGCACCGACGGTACCGCCACCGCGGCGGGGAGACCGAAGGCGGCCAGACCGCCGATCAGCGCGGCCTCGACCGCGCCGACACCGCCCGGTGTCGGCGCGGCCGAGGCCAGGGTGCCGCCGATCATCGTCACGATGGTGACGGTGACGAAGGTCGTGCCGCCGCCGAACGCCTGGACACTGGCGAACAGTGCGAGCGCCTGCCCGAGGGTCAGCGCCGCGCAGCCGAGCACGATGATCACGCAGCGCTTCGGGTCGCGGGCCAGCAGCGCCAGCTCGCCGACCACCTCCTGTACCTGCGGGAGCACCGAATTGTTCAACCAGCGCCGCAGTTTCGGCACGAACATGAAGGTGCCGACGATCCCCACCCCGACCCCGGCGATCAGGTAGAGGATCGTCGGCGAGGGGACGAAATGCGACAGGTCCGCCGAGGTCCCGGCGGCCACACTGAACAGCACCAGCAACCCGATATGCGTGCAGACCTGCACGGCCTGCTGCAATGCCACCGCGGCCGTGGCCCGCACCGCACCGACCCCGCCCTTCTGCAGGAAGCGCACGCTCAGGGCCAGTCCGCCCACGCGCGCCGGGGTGGTGGTGGCGGCGAAGGTGTTGGCGATCTGCATGAGGACCAGCGGCCAGTACTTCACCACGTTGGACGCACACGCCCATAGTGCCGCGGCCGTGCCGAGGTAGGTCAGCGACGACAGTGCCAGGCCGGCCAGGGCCCACCACCAGTGGGCCTCTTTGAGCTGGGTGAAGAAGGTCGGTACCGCGCTGATGAACGGATAGGCCACGTAGACCAGGCCGATCAGCAGGACCAGCTGGATGAGGCTTTTGCGGTTGAACCGGGTGATCTGCTCGGCCTCGATCCGGTCCTCGCCGGTCTGGGTGCGGACCTCTTCGCGGGCAGCCGACACCACCGACTTCCAGTTCGGGATGGATTTACGGATCCCGCCCGGCATGGCGAATTTGGTGAGCCGGCGCGACGCCGTGAGTACGGTCTGCTCGCCGAGCACGCCGATCGCCGACCGCACCGCCGCCTCGGCGCCGAAAACCGCCGTCATCGAAACCAGCAGCTGGGCGATATCGGATTGCAGCTGCGCGTCGGATGCGCACAGTTCCGCCGCGGTGAAACCGCCGAACAGCGCACCCTCGGGCCCTATCCGGATCTCGGCGGGCCGCAGCTCACCGTGTGCGATCCCGCGTTCGCGCAGCACCGTCAGTGCCCGCCACACCGCATCGAGGGCCGCGGGATCGGCGGGATCCTGTTCGATCGAGCGCCCGGCCGGCAGTGTATGCGCGTACAGCATCCAGCCGCGCGGCAATCCGGCCACCGTGACCGGCCGGTGCGCGGCCAGGTCGAGTTCGGCCAGCGCGATCGCCATCAGCGCGCGGTGCTCGACCGCGCGATGCAGGGAACCGTGCAGCGGCGCGGTCTCGCTGGAGCGGAAGGTCAGCCAGCGCCACAACTGGCGCAGCGCGCTCAGCGAACGCTGATTCTTGCCGTACAGTTCGACCACCAGCGCCCGCTCGCGCTCCTCCACGGTCGCCGAGAGCAGCAACGCGCCGGGACCGGCCGGCCGGACGACGGTGAACCGGGTGACGGTGTAGTCGCGGCGGGCCAGCTGGCGCACCGCCGCTTCCAGCGGCACCTCCAGCGCCGGGGTCCCCACCAGCAGCACGATCACCGCCCCGACCAGCCAGCCCACCACCAGGCCGAACATGGCGCGGGCCGGAACCACCGTGCTGACCACCAGGTGGATCGGCGCGAAGGCCAGCAGCAGCACCCACAACCAGCGTCGCGGCCGCACCGGCAGCCATGGGCTGGAGACGGTGAGCACCGCGGCCAGCATGGCGATCCAGCGGGGGTCGTCCAGGAACTGCTGCAGGAAGGTCTTGTCGTCCAGGTTCTCCGGGACCTGTAGATGCCACTGCGGGGCCGACAACCCACTCGGTGTGATGGACAGCAGCAGTACCGCGGTGAGCCCGGCGGTGGCGTAACCGGCGAGCAGTTTCCACTGCCGGCCGAACGCCAGTTCCACCAGGATCGCGAACGGCAGAATGAAGATGGCGATCCCGTACAGCAGATAGACCAGGTTCGACTGGTCGGGGTTGAGGAACCCCACGATATTGGAGACCGAACGCTCCAGCGCCAGCCATTCGGGCCGGGTGATCAGGGAGCCGGCGATGACGACGGCCACGCCGACGGCCGCGAAGACGACACGGAGAATATCGCTGGTCCGCCGCGTGAGCGGCTGGAGGAGACTGCCCGTGACCGGGATCTCCCGCCCATCGACTCGCATGTCGTATCGGTACTTTCGGATCGAGGTGACGCTGACGGGCCGGTCACGCCCACCAGCAGGTGAGTATGCAGGAGCCCGAGCCGGACGATACACACCAACACGCTGTCAGAATCCAGGGGTGAGTGGTGATCAACGCATCTGTTTCATAGGAGATTCTTTTGTCGCCGGGGTGGGCGACCCGCAGGCTCTGGGCTGGACCGGTCGCCTGACCGCGCACGCCCGCGCCGCCGGAGCGGCGTGGACGACGTACAACCTCGGAGTGCGTGGGCACACCTCCGCCGATATCGTCGCGCGATGGTCCGCGGAATGCCTGGTGCGCCTGCCGGCGGGGTCGGACGGACGGGTGGTGTTCTCCTTCGGGGTGAACGACACCGTGGTCGCCGCGGGCCGGCCCCTGGTCGAGACGCGGAGCTCGGTGACGAATCTGTCCGTGCTGCTCACCACCGCGCAGGCGCAGGAGTGGCCGGTGCTGGTGGTGGGTCCGCCGCCGGTCGACGAGACCGGGCACAATCGGCGGATCGAGGAGCTGGACCGGCGCTTCGAGCAGATGTGTGCCGAGTTCGGGGCGCCGTATGCGGCGTCGTTCCGGCTTTTGGCCGAGGATCCGGTCTGGCGGGAGCAGGTGCGGGCCGGGGACGGGGCGCATCCCGCCGCGGAGGGATATGCCGCGTTCGCCGAGCGGCTGCTGCCTCCGTGGCGCCGATGGCTGGGTTACTGAGGGCTCTCAGGGATAAATAGGTTAGAATTTCCGCAAATTAGGGTTCCTCACCCGGAGAATGTCCCAGACGGTGAGTTGTCCGCATTCGGCCGCCGGGTGTCAGTTCGCCGATACGCCCGGTGCCGGAGTGTTCCGCATGACCGCGAAGACCTCCCCGAGTTCGGGCACCGACCGCTCCAGTTCGTCACCGAAATCGCATTCGCATTCCAGCTGGCCCAAGGTGCCGACCATGGTGAGCGCGGCCCGCGCGAACGGAGTGCAGTCCGGCGGCAGGGTGAGCTCACGCATCACATTCGTCAACCGCAGCGCGGTGGTACGCAGCACCTGCTTGCGCAACCACGGTGTGGTGATACGGAACCGCGGGTGCCGCACCGGTTCCGCGCAGGCCGCCAGGGCCGCGTCGAGCGCCACCGCGTCGAAAGCCCGGCCGGGCAGCGCGAACCCGTGCGCCCGCACCGCCGTCTCCACCGCCGCCGGGCCGCCGTTGAAGATCGCGTCGCACATCTCGACCACCAGCCGGGTGAAACCCGGATGCGGCCACGGCGCGCACGCACCGTAATCCACCACCCCCAGCCGCCCGTCGGCCAGCAGCCGCAGGTTGCCCGGATGCGGGTCGCAGTACAGCAGTCCGTGCTGCTCCCATCCGGTCAGCACGAATCGCATCATCAGCTCGCCGACCCGGTCCCGCTGCGCCCGGCTCCCGGACTCGATGAGCCGGATGGCCGGAATCCCGTCGAGCCATTCCGAGACCAGTACATCGCCGCGCTGATCCAGCACCTCGGGCACCCGGAATTCGGCACTGTCGGCATACACCCGCGCGAACGCCCGCTGATTGTCGGCCTCGGCCGCGTAATCCAATTCCGCCCGCACACTCTCGCAGAGCGCCTCGGTCACCGATTTCACATCGGCGCCCGGCAGGAACACCGACGCCAGTGTCGAGATCCGCCGCAACTGCACCAGATCCGACTCCACCGCCGCCCGGGCACCGGGATACATGACCTTCACCGCGACCGCGCGTCCGTCGTGCCAGACCCCGCGATGCACCTGGCCGATCGACGCGGCGGCCGCCCGCCGATCGTCGAACTCGCGGAACAGCTCCCGCCAGTCCGGCCCCAGATGCTCGGCCAGCACGGCGTGCACGGTGGCGGGCAGCATCACCGGCGCCGAATCCTGTAACCGGGCCAGCGCGACCTGGTACGGGGCAGCTATATCGCTGGGCAGTGCCAGCTGGTAGATCGCCAGCAGCTGGCCGAGTTTGGCCGCGCAGCCCTTCAGTTCACCCAGCACCGCGAACATGTGCTCGGCGGTCCGGGACTGGATATCCCGGTTCACCTCCTGCGCCGGACGGCCGAGCGCCCGGCGGCCCGCGCCCGCCGCCTGCCGGCCCGCGAACGCCACCGGTAGTGCTACGAGCTTGGCGCTGCGCAGCGCCCGGCGCACCGGCGGCGCGCCAGGATCACGTCGACTGCTCATACCTCATCCCCAGAAGCGATTCGCCAGTTCTCCTGTGCAGTCTGGCATATTTGCGCATAGACTGTCTGGGACGTATCAGCTGCCGAGAAAGGTGCCTCCATGGGATCCCGCACGGTGGTCGCCGGCGTCGCAGACGAACTGGCACGTCGGGTCGCCGCCGGGGAATATCAGCCGGGCGAGCTGATGCCCTCGGTCCGGCAGGTCGCCGAGGAATTCGAGATGAATCGGGCCACCGCCCAGCTCACCCTCGGCCGGCTGGAGTCCTATGGATTCGTCGAGGCACGGCGCGGTAAGGGTTTCACCATCCGTGAGGTCCGCGCGGCCGGCGGCCTGGACGTCTACCGGCACCTGTTCCGGTTCTCCATCCCGATGCCCGAGGTCGCGATCGAGATGTTCCGCGATATCGTCGAGGTCGAGCGCGGCATCGTGATGGACGCACTGCTCTCCTACACCGGTCTCGCCCACGGCGTCGCCGCCGCGGCCGGGGTCGACCTCGCCGAACTGAAAGCCGAGATCGACACCCTGGAAACGCTGGCGCGGCTGGACGTTCCCGACTATCGGCGCATTCTCGCCATCGAGATCGGAGTGGTCCGCAAACTGCTCGTAGCCCTCGAATCGAGTATGCAGCGCGCCATTCTGAACTCCATCGGCGAAATGGTGCTCGAAGTTCCCGAGGCCGTCGACGCCTACTTCGCCGGTGCCGCCGATCTGCACGTCCTGGTGTGGCGGGCACTGATCGCGGTCTGGGAATCGGAATCCGGACCCACCCCGGCCCAGCTGGCACTGTTCGAGGACCTGTTCGGGATGTACCACAACAAGGTCATAACCCGCTTCGAAGAACTACTCGGCGCCGAGAACGAAGCCGAAGAAGTCCACGCGGCCACCGCCTGAACGAGGTTGCGCGACCGCCAGAGGGCCGAACCCGGCAGTGCCTCATGGTGGCGCAAGTCCACATGCCGATCCGCCGTTCGATGCCGACGCAACCCCATGCGTCGAGTTTTACGAGACACCTCAAAGGGTTGAGGCCCGTCTCGCCGTTTCGGCCTCGAAGCGCATGCGGCGAAGCCGCGAGTCTCGAGGCC
>NZ_JBKOOL010000063.1:0-29953 GCF_046764065.1 Nocardia sp. NPDC002869 | reverse complement strand
GGCCCGCGTCACCCCCGGGGCCCCCCGCCGTCGTCGGCCGGAGCGGTGTGACCGCTTCGCCGCCGCATGCGTCCGCCGCAGGATACGTGCGCCGGCTCCGGGGCCCCGCGGTTCGGTGTTCGCGTTCGGCTAGCCTGACTCCGTGCGCACGCCAGAGCAAGACAGTACGCAGGTCGAGGTCATCCGGGTCTTCACCGACACCGCGGGCCGGTGGGGCAATCCCCTCGGTATCGCCCGGGCCGGCGATGTGGAAGGTGCCGACCACCAGGCGCTGGCCGCCCGGCTCGGTTACAGCGAGACGGTCGTGGTCGAGTCGCCGGCCGACCGGATCGCCCGAGTGCGTATTTACACTCCCGCCGTCGAACTCCCCTTCGCCGGCCACCCAACGGTCGGGACGGCCTGGTGGCTGGCCGACCAGGGCACGCCGGTCGAGACGCTCGAGGTGCCCGCGGGTCCGGTGGCCGTCACCTCGGATGCCGGTCTCACCTGGGTACGGGCCCGGCCGGAATGGGCGCCCGAATTCACTTTCCACGAATTCGACGACACCGAACTCCTCGGCACCGTGACGCCCGGCGATTTCGACAGCGGCCATCACTACGTCTGGGCCTGGACCGACCGGGCTCGCGACGCGGTGCGTTCCCGGATGTTCGCACCTGCCATGGGCATCTCCGAGGACGAGGCCACCGGCGCCGCTGCCATCGCCCTCACCGCCCGGCTGGGTCGCGGTCTGACCATCACCCAGGGGCAGGGTTCACAACTGTTCACCAGGCACGACCCGGACGGCTGGGTGCATCTGGGCGGCCGTGTGGTCTCCGATCACCCGGTCGTGCTCTAGCCACTCTCGTGTCCCGGGCGGATGCGGCGCGGAAGTGTCCGGGTGCTACACCGGACCCATGCGGTTACTCATCATGTCCGATACGCATGTACCGAGGCGGGCCCGGGACCTGCCCACGGTTCTCTGGGACGAGGTGGATACGGCCGATATCGTCGTGCACGCGGGTGACTGGGTCGAACTCGCGCTACTGGACCGGTTGGAAACACGCAGCAGACGGCTCATCGGCGTGTACGGAAACAACGACGGACCGCAGTTGCGCGCCCGGCTGCCCGAGATCGCCCGGGCGGACCTCGCCGGTCTCCGGCTGGCCGTGGTGCACGAGACCGGGCCCGCGAAAGGCCGTGAACGGCGCTGTGCGGCGGCCTTCCCGGAAACCGATGTGCTGGTCTTCGGCCACAGTCACATTCCCTGGGACAGCGTCACCGATACCGGTCTGCGCCTGCTCAACCCCGGGTCGCCGACCGATCGCCGACGGCAGCCCGAACACACCTATCTGACCGCACGGATCCGGTCCGGGGCATTGCGCGAGGTGACGCTGCACGCTGTGCCGCACCATTGAACCCCGGCCCGCAAACCGGCGAAGCGGTAGGGCGGATCCACGGACACCCGGACATGTGGTGGTCACCGGACGCGGGCCGGTGCCGCCGGGGACGCCTCCGTGAGCCACGGCGCGGCCGCAAGAGCCGTGGGTGTCAGTCCGGTGAAGGCGGCGGCCTCCCGATACAGGTGGGATTGGTCGGCGTACCCGCCGTCCGCGGATACCAGAGGTCCCCGGGAGAGGCGAGGTGCCGCCCGGTCGAATCGAACCAGCTGTACGGCCTGTTTCGGAGTCGTCCCGAGTGGGGACCGGAACCGCGACCACAACCGCTTACGACTCCACCCCACCTCGGCCGCCGGCCGTTCGACCCGTATCCGCCCGCCGCCGGCCACCATTCGCCGCCAGGCGTGCCCGATTTCCGGGTCGACCGCTCGACCCGCCTCCTGCCGGCGACCGAGCGCAGTCTCCATACCTCATGGACGGCCGTCCGGAAATCCGAACGGGCGCAGCGCGCTACGGCTACGCCACGGAGACAGGCCCGCCGGTGTGCCGGCGACTGCGGGCGCGCGGGCCGGGCCGGCGCCCGGGCACACATGGATACCGCTGCTGAAGGACAAGTGATTCTTCGCGTTGTCCCGGGTGATATCGAAGCGGGCCGGATCGGCGAACACCGCGGGGTCGCGGTTCGCGCCCGCCAGCGACAGCACCACCGTCGATCCGCTGCGCAACCGGACCGACGATCTCCAGTTCCGTGCGGGTGGTGCGCGCGCCGAGCATCTCGGAGATGATGGCGATCGGCACCTGGGCGGCATACCGGGCCACCAGATCGGTGGGCCCGTCGTCGGGCAGTGTCGCGAGCAGTTCCTCGGTGACCGTTTCGATCCGATCGCGCAAATCGGGCGACCGCGCGCGGGGTGAACGCGGCGGCCACGGGCTTGCGCATCCGGGTGTGCTCGGGCTGGTCCGGCACCGGCATCGAGGGCGGGTCCACCGGGTTCGGCGGCAGCGGCCGGCGCGCCAAGGCGCGCCGCACCGGCCGCGGTGTGCTGAAGACCGTCGGGATGCCGACTCCGAAACGATTGTCGCGCAATATGTCCCGCACCATCTCGTGATCGAAGGTGGTCCACACCGGAAGCGTCCGGCGCGGTCGAACGCATTTTCCGGATCGAGGCGCTCACGGCTTCGCGGACGTGTTCGAGCATCTCGGGGTCGAACGCCTCGTCCCTGTCCCAGCGGCGCCCGTACCTGGTCGCCTCGGCCGCGCAGGGCCGATAACGCGAGGTGACCGGCTTGCCCGGACGGGTCCCGAGCCCGTCCGGGGCGATCTCCCACAGGACATGTATGCCGTCGCGATGTTCGATCATATGGGCCGCCGTCGCGCAACAGAGCGCTGGTGGTTCGATAGAGCTGCCCGAACGACTGCGCCAACCGGCCTGCGGTTTCGTTCAACCCCATGGCCAGGCGCCGCGTAACCGAGGCGAGCAGAGTGCTCCCGGCGTTACCGCTCATTTCGCTCCCCCCGGTGCCGCAGAGAATGGGGCAGGGGCATCGGAGAAGGCCTGCCCACCGACCCGGGCGGGACGGTCATCGGACGCCTCGGCTTTCGATTGTTGTCCGATCCGGATTCGACGGCGTCCCTGTCGCGGGACATCGCTCCACTGTTCGGGTCCCCGGCGCTCACGAAGTGCCCGTTGACGAATGCCTGCCTTGCCGGGCCGGGCGTTTCGCGGGGCGCCGGTGGCGACCGTCACTCCGGTCTCCGCCCCGTGCACGTTTCACTGTCCGGACGTGGGTATGTCCCGGCAGGACGGTGACGCAATGCGGCGCACCGGTTCGGCAGTTCCCGTCGAGTGCTCCAGGAGGGCCCGTGTCTTCGTTCCTCTCGTTCCTTTCGCTGATGCTCGTGCTGCCGGGACTGGCGGCCGCCGCCGCGTATGTGGCAGTGGCGGTGAGTATGTGGCTCGAAAAACGTCACGCCGCGGGTGATCCCGGGCCCGCTTCCCACCGTGCCCCCGGCCGGGCCTGACGGGATACCGCCCGGCAGGACGGCGGATCCACAGCCGTGACCGCCGCGTGGCCCGAAGGGTGCCGCGCACGGGATATTCGGTGGCATGCTCGGGGCTCTCCCGGTTACGATTCTTCCCGGTCGCGACGAGGTGACCGGAGGAGGGAAACGCATTGTCCACCAAGCTGAATCAGCTCATCGCCATCGAGAAGGGCGCGAAGTCACAGGCGAACGCGGATGTGACCGCCGCCTATCAGCGCGTGGGCAAGGCCGACCTGCTGTCCGGTATTTCGCGCACCTACCGTCCGCTCGACGATATGGGTGAGGAGCTGCCGTCGGAGTCCAAGCGGGTGCAGGTGCGCACGCGCGAGGTGATCGCGGATATGAAGAGCACCCTGACACGGTTGTTCGATGTGACCGCGACGAAGGATACGGCCAACTGCTCGGCGAAGGCCGACGTGACCGTCGACGGCATCGCCGTCGCCCGCGACCTGCCGGTCACCTACCTGCTGTTCCTGGAGAAGCAGCTCAGCGAACTGAAGAAGTTCGTCGCCAAGCTGCCCACCCTGGATCCGGCGGAGTCGTGGTCGTTCGACGAGGTCAGCGATTGCTACGCCACCCAGCCGTCGCAGACGGTGCGGACCAAGAAGGTGCCGCGCAACCACGTGCTGGCACCGGCCACCGACAAGCACCCGGCACAGGTGGAGGTGTATCACGAGGACGTCGTGGTCGGCCGCTGGACCACCACGAAGTTCTCCGGCGCGCTGCCGGCGAAGGAGGTCGGTGATATCGACGACCGGCTCGGCAAGCTGCTCGACGCGGTGCGGGTCGCCCGGGAGACCGCGAACGCGACGCCCGTGACGGATGTAGAGCCCGGCCGGGCCATTCTCGACTACCTGTTCGGGTAGCCGGGACCACAGACTCCCCCTGCGGGGGGATGGAGCGCAATCTGAGACTGAAATTCATCCTCACACAGCGCAGGCACTGCCAGAGTCTGCCGAAAAACTCAGCTTCTTGCTCCAAGCTCAACAATTTCATCGATCGCTCGACGGGCGGATGTGCGCGATGCACCCCCGAGATCCGGGTTCGATTCCCGGTGGCGGCTCTCCCTGCCGCTGTGGCGTAAAGGAAACGCGCGGGGTTACTCACCATGACCCACACCCGCATATTCGGCGATCACAGGTGAACGGACGATAGCTCATCTGGTAGAGCATCGGACTCTCATTCCGACGGTAGTGGGTTCGAATCCCACTCGTTTAACAGGAGGGGCCGGGAAGGGTATTCCCGGCCTCTCCGCCTGTCTCGACAGGGATCCGCTCCTCAGGCACCGGCCGAGATGCCGGCCGCGGCCGTCGCGCGGCCGCCGTCTCGACCGAGCCCTGGTGCGCCGGTGGTACGAGGGCGGCGATATCGGCGCGGGTACCGATCATCAGCTTGTGCAATACGGCAGCGATCTGCACGTCCACCGTCCTGTTCGAGCTGCCCTGGCGGGCGGCGATGGCGGTATTGGTCCAGCCCGCGGCGGCCAGGACGGCCACTTCCTGCTCGGCGGCGGAGAGTTCGTGCCAGCGCGACGGACGCTGCCGCCATACCGGGTGGCCGGCGGGCAGTTTCGTCATGGACAGCGCGCCGAGCGCCATCCGCTCCACCTCGCGCGACTCCGGCCGCAGCGCCGACCCTTCCCGCTCCGCTGTGTCGAATGCCGGGCGGCGGAGCACCGTACGCGCCGCGTCGGCCGCGGCGTCGGTGTGCGCCGCGAATGGACCGAGGCTGTCCAACCGCACTGAGTTCATGCAGTATCGCGGGCAGTGATTCGGCGGGCCAGGCGGGCGGCGGCCAGCCGGATACACGGGGGATGGTCGTGCAGGTGCCGGCAGATCTCCGCGACGATCGCCCGCTGTGCCGGATCGTCGACCGGGTGACCCGCGGCGGCGGCCCGGCCGCGGAACAATGCGACGGCTTCCTCCCGCGACAGCTGCGGCACCGGCATCAGATATTCGTCGACCCAGCCCAACGGTGTCCGGCTGGTCGCGACGATGGTCAGTTCGTCCACCGCATCGAGCAGGTCGGCGGTCACCGTGGCCGCACTGTCGAGAATGTGCTCGCAGCTGTCGAGTACCAGTACCGCGGGCAGCACCCGGCCCGCGGGGCGGCGCAGCGCCCGGACTATCGCCTCCCGGGCCGAACGACCCGAGAAATCGGCCCCGACCACCACGCGGGCGAGTTCCTCGTCGATCGCTGTGGCATCGGCGCCCTCGGGCAGCCGGTCGAGCCGTACCCGGTACACCGGGCGGGACCGCTCCGCGACCGACAGGGCCTCCGTGACCAGCGCGTCTTCCCGATCCCGCCCGGACCGAGCACCGTGAGGAGCCGGACCGGCACCGCGAGCAGCGAAACGATCCGCCGCACCTCGTCGGCCCGTCCGACGAAATCCCCCACTGCCGCCGGGGCAGCGCTCGCGCCCGGCGCGGATCGCACCGCCATGAGGATCAACAGTAGTCGGCGCCGACGATTCCGCGCAGTGGTACCGATGTGCCCGTCCCACCTATTCGCCGAGGATCATCTGGTCGGAACCGGCCGAATCGGTCAGAGGAAAGGGCGCGTGATGGGACATATCCGGATTCTGGGGGCGGGCGAATGCGGGCTTCCGTTGGCACATCGACTGCTACGCGCGGGTCGTCCGGTCACACTGGTGGCGGCACGCGAGGCCGCCGCCGTACTGAACGGCACAGTGACCAGCACCCAGGTCAAGTTCCCGGCGACACTGGACCTGGAAAGCGCGGCCGGCCTGGGACACTGGCGGTCCGTGGCGCCCGAGATACGCGGTATCCGGCTGGCCGCGGTGATGGACGGCCAGCGGATACTGGGCTGGACCGGCCGATTCACCCGGCCGGCGCAGAGCGTCGATCAGCGTACTGTGTTCGCGCGCTGGCTCACCGATTACATCGACGCCGGTGGGGATCTGGAGATCGGCGATCCGCCGGTGGCCGAAATCGATCGGCGGGCGGACGAGTACGACCTGACCGTGGTCACCCGCGCCTCCGGTGAGCTGGCCGCCTGCTTCCCCGCCGATCCCGGCTGGCCGGCGCCCGGCCAGCCCGCGCGGCAGCTGGCCGTGCTCTACCTCGAGGGTGCGACGCCGGACCCGGACGACCTCGGGATCTATGTATCGCTTCCCGGCCTGGGGGAAGTGATCTCCTACCCCGGGCTCACCGGTGCGCCGGGCGCGGAGCGGCGGTGCGAGATGCTGCTGATCGAGGCGATCCCCGGCGGCCCCCTCGATGTCTTCGATCCGCACGACCCACCGTCCGAGCAGTTGCGCCGGGCCCGTCGGCTGCTGGAAACCTATCTGCCCGCCGATCTCGCGGATCGCTATCGCACGGCCGAATTGACCGACGCCCGTGCCGCGCTGACGGGTGCGGTGCCGCCGGCCATGCGCCGACCGGTGGGAACACTGCCCTCCGGCCGGCCGGTACTCGGCGGCGGCGATGTGGTGTGCCGGATGGACCCCGGTGGCGCCCAGGGCGCGAACAACGCCGCCCACTGCGCGGAGACCTACGCCGCCGCGATCCTGGCCTGTCCGGACGGGCCGTTCGACCGGTCCTGGATGGTGTCGGCCGCGACGCCGTGGCTCACCGGCACCGCGCACCATGCCGCGCGGTGGACGGCGGCGGTGCTCGACCCACCGGCCGAGATGCAGCAGTTCATGCTGGCCGCGCAGCAGGACCCCGCGCTGGCGAACGCCTTCGCGGACACCTTCGCCCGGCCGGCCGATATGGTCCGCTTCACCGCCGCCCGCAACGCGGACACCGCACCGCTCGGGTGATCGTGCCGGCGCCGGTTTCCCCCGGCCGGGCGCGACGGGGCCGGTGCGGGTCTCAGAGAATGGCCTGCTGTGGGCACGGAGGGAAGTCCACCGGTAGATCGGCCAGGGCCCGGTGGAACGGCCCGGGCCGCCGCGTCAGCGCGTCCGCGGGTACGGCCAGCCGCAGATCGGGAAGGGCGTCCAGCAATTGATCGATGGCGCCCTGGGCGATCAGGTATGCCGCGGACCTGGCCGGACAGGAATGCGGGCCCGCGCCCCAGGCCAGATGGGACCGGTTGCCGGTATGGTCGCCGTTGCTGATCGCGGGGTCGTTGTTGCACCCGGCCAGGCTGATCACCACGGGTTGGTTCGCGGGCAGCCAGACGTCGTCGATCAGGATCGGCTGCCGCGGGTAGGTGACACTGAAATTCGCCATCGGCGGGTCCTCGAACAGCACTTCGTCCAGCGCGTCCCGGGTGGCCAGCGCGCCGCCGAGCAGACTGCCCGCGAACCGGTCGTCGGTGAGGATCAGCAGCAGGGTGTTGATGATGAGGTTCCGCAGCGGCTCGATCCCGGCACCGTAGAGGACGACGACCTGATGGATGAGTTCCGCTTCGTCGAGATTCGCGGGGTGGGCGAGCACCCGCGAGGTGATGTCGTCACCGGGTTCGGCCCGCTTCAACTCGACCAGTTCGAGCACTGCGCCGCTGAGCATCTGGTTGCCGCGTTCGGCGTCCACACCGTCGAAGACTGTCTGCGTGGCCTCCGCGACCTTCCGGCCGATCTCGGGCGGGCAGCCCAGCATCGCGTTGATCGCCTCGAACGCCAGCGGGAACGCGTACTGGGTGACGAGATCGGCGACCCCGGTCTCGCAGAAGGCGTTGATCAACGGGACGGCGATCCGCCCGACCACGCTGTGCAGGACGTGCAGATCGACGCCGTCGATACCGGCGGTGTTGACCCCGCGGTAGCGGGCGTGCTCGGCGCCCGCGCTGCGGATCGCGCTCGGCCGCCACTCCAGGACCGGCAGCACCGGGCAGTCGGCGGGGATACTGCGCTGCCAGGCGCGCGGATCGGCGGGAAAGCGCTCGGGGTCGTTGAGAATACGCAGGGCGGCGCGATATCCGACCACCAGCGTGGCGGGTACGCCGGGCGCCAGTTCCACAGGAACCAGCGAGCCGTATCGGTCGCGCATCCGGCGGTAGGCGGCGTGCGGATCGGCCGCGAACTCGGCGGAGTACAGCGGGACGCGGGGCTCGTCGCGACCGGTGGGCGAAGCGTGTTGGCCGGTGAGGGCCGAAGGTATGGGCAAGTGGATGACTCCAGCGACAGGACGGTGCTCATCGGTGCAGGGCTGTGCCCGCGGCCGCAGTGCTGTCGCACGGTCGTGGGCGGTCCAAGGATGGCCCAGTAGGTAGATCGACGACATCGGTAGGGCGCCGCAGATTCGGCCCCGCGACAGCCGCAACGGCCGGCGCCCCCGGCGAGTAGCTCGGTCGCCATGGGGCACAGGGACGGGGCGGATATCGGTGATGCCGGGGCGCCCACGAGTCGTTTCGTCGGCCGCGAACGGGAACTGGACACGGCCATTGCCGCCCGGCGCGGCAGTTCGGCCAGAACCGTTGCCGCACAGATATCGTCGATCCTGCCAGAAGCTGAGGATCGGTTCCCGCCGGGAGATCACCCGATTCGTTCCCGATTCCGCGCGCGAGCCGGTCCGTACCGCACCGGCCGGCGAGCCCGGCCGACCGCGGTCCGGAGATGCCGTCCGGCGCAAGCGGGCACCACCGCATCGGCCGAGCGGGCTCTCCGGCACGCGCACCCCTGCCCGGGCACGATTCACCCGGCACCGAGAAGCGCGTCGCGCTGGTCGTCGATCATCGACCGGATCGCGGCGACCACCGCGGCGACTTCCGGACGACGCAGGGTCTCGGTGCGGGCCACCAGCCAGTAACCGAGGGTCACCGCCACCGAATCCGCCAGGACCCGCACCAGATCCGCATGGCGATCGGCCATGAAACAGGGCAGCAGTCCCAGCCCGGCGGACGCGCGGGTCGCCTCCACGTGCACGAAGACATTCGTGGAGGTCACCGATTCCCGCATGGCGGGGACATGACCGGAGGCCAGGTCGAGATCGTCGACCTGGAGCATGGAATCGATGAAGTACACCAGCGGATACCGGGCGAGATCATCGATCGTCGCCGGGGCGCCGTGTTCCCGCAGGTACGCGCGCGAACCGTAGAGGCCCAGGCGGTAGTCCGCCAGATGCGTCGCCGTGGCGCGGCGTACCCGCGGTTCGCCGACGACGACCTCCAGGTCGAGCCCGGAGCGCTGTTGCGATGCCCGCCTGGTAGTCGCCACGAGTTCGACCGCGATATCCGGATGCCGCCGGCGTACCGCCGCCGCGGCGGGGGCGGCGATATAGGCGCTGAAGCCGTCGGTCGCCGAGAGCCGGACCACGCCTGCCAGCACCCGGTCCCCGCCCGCGTCCGCCGCGAGTGATTTCACCGCCGACTCCACTGCCTCGGCCGCGGCCAGGGCATCTCTGCCGAGGTCGGTCAGTTCCCAGCCACCGGTCACCCGCGTGAGCACCCGCCCGCCGAGGGTCTGCTCCAGTGCGGCGATCCGGCGGGAGATGGTGGTGTGGTTGAGGCCGAGTTGGTCGGCCGCGGTGACGAATCGTCCCGAACGACCGACGGCCAGCAGGACGAGAAGGTCGTCCGCGCTGGGACGACCCGGAAAGGCCGTGCTCATTTCTGCATTTTCGCACATCAGTACTGCAGTAATGGTCATTGCGGGGCTCTGGGTCTGCACCAATACTCGATGCAGCCAAGCAATGTGGGGCCCGTCACATCACGAGAGGCGATGTGGCCCCGGGCACGAAGGAGAACTGCGATGAGGCAGCACAGCGCCGGACCGGACCCGGCGGTATCGAAGGACGCCGGATCCGGTGGAACGGCCGCCGGTCTGCGGCGCGTGGTGGCCGCGTCGATGGCGGGCACCGTCGTGGAGTGGTACGAATTCTTTCTCTACGGCACCGCCGCGACGCTGGTGTTCAGCAAGGTGTTCTTCGCGGCGGGCACCAGCGACCTGGACGCGATCCTCGCCGCGTTCGTCACCTACGCGGTCGGTTTCGCGGCCCGCCCGCTGGGCGGCGTGGTCTTCGGGCACTACGGCGACAAGTACGGCCGCAAGAAACTGCTGCAGTTCAGCCTCATCCTGGTCGGCGCCGCCACCTTCCTGATGGGCTGCCTGCCGACCTTCGGCCAGATCGGTTACTGGGCACCGGCCCTGCTGGTGGCGCTTCGCTTCATCCAGGGCTTCGCGGTCGGCGGCGAATGGGGTGGCGCGGTATTACTGGTCGCCGAGCACAGTCCGAGTCACCGCCGCGGCTTCTGGGCGAGCTGGCCGCAGGCCGGTGTGCCCGCGGGCAATCTGCTGGCCACGGTCGTCCTGCTGGTGCTGACCACGACGCTGTCCGACGAGGCGTTCCTCGGCTGGGGCTGGCGGGTCGCGTTCTGGCTGTCGGCGGTAGTGGTGCTGGTGGGGTACTACATCCGCACGAAGATCACCGACGCGCCCATCTTCGTCGCCGCACAGCGGGAAGCCGAGGAGATCAAGGCCACCTCGCTGAGCGTCGTCGAGGTGCTGCGCCGTTACCCGCGCGGTGTGCTCACCGCGATGGGGCTGCGGTTCGGCGAGAACATCATGTACTACCTGGTCGTCACGTTCACCATCACCTATCTGAAGGTCGAGGTGCACGCCGACACCTCGGTGATCCTGTGGTGGCTGCTCGCCGCGCACGCCGTGCACTTCGTGGTCGTTCCACTGGTCGGCAGCCTGTCCGACCGCATCGGTCGCCGGCCCGTCTATATGATCGGCGCGCTGACGGCGGCCACCTGGGGCTTCTTCGCCTTCCCGATGATGGACAGCGGTAACAACCTGATCATCGTGTCCGCCATCATCATCGGGCTGGTCTTCCATGCCTTCATGTACGCCGGGCAGCCCGCGATCATGGCCGAGATGTTCCCGACCCGCATGCGCTATTCCGGTGTGTCCCTGGGGTATCAGGTGACCTCGATCGTGGCCGGATCCCTCGCGCCGATCATCGCGGTCAAGCTGCTCGATACCTACGGGTCCGCGGTGCCGATCGGCTGGTATCTGGCGGGCGCGGCGGCGGTCAGCGCGATCGCCGTCCTGGCCGCACGGGAAACGAGGGGGCTCGACCTGGAGAGCGTCGATCGCGCCGACGCCGAGAGCCTGGCCCCGCGTGCCGCCGAGGTGTCCGCGCGATGACCGATCTGGTGGGGCGCAGCGCCCTGGTCACCGGCGGCGCGAGCGGGATCGGCGCGGCATGCGCCCGGGCGCTCGCGGCGCGCGGCGCCACGGTGACGGTGGCCGATATCGACGCGGCCGGCGCCGCGGCCGTCGCCGGGGAACTCGGTGGCGAGTCGTGGGCGGTCGATCTGCTCGACGTCGCGGCGTTGGAGGATGTGGACCTCCGCACCGACATCCTGGTGAACAACGCCGGGGTGCAGCACATCTCCCCCATCAAGGAGTTCGCGCCGCAGCGGTTCCGCGACCTGCTCACGCTGATGGTCGAGGCACCGTTCCTGCTGGTGCGCGCGGCCCTGCCGCATATGTACCGGCAGGGCTGGGGGCGGATCGTCAATATCTCCTCGGTGCACGGCCTGCGCGCCTCCCCCTACAAGGTCGCCTATGTGACGGCCAAACACGGGCTGGAGGGGTTGTCGAAGGTGACCGCGCTGGAGGGCGGCCCGCACGGCGTGACGAGCAATTGCGTCAATCCCGGCTATGTGCGCACTCCCCTGGTCGACGAACAGATCGCGGCTCAGGCCGCGGCGCACGGTATCCCCGAACAGGAAGTGCTGGAGAAGGTTCTGCTCACCGAGAGCGCGATCAAACGCCTCGTCGAGCCGGACGAGGTCGCCGCACTGGTGAGCTGGCTCGCTGCCCCGGAAGCCGGGATGGTCACCGGTGCGGCGTACACGATGGACGGCGGCTGGAGCGCGCGATGAGGGCGCGCTCCGGCCGGCCGTCCCGGCAGGAGAAATAGCATGCAACCACTGTGGGTGCCGACCGAACAGGACATCACCGAGGCCGCCCTCACCGACTTCGCGCGATTCGTCGCGCAACGCACGGGGGCGAACACCGCCGACTATCACGCACTGTGGCGCTGGTCGGTCGAGGACCTCGAGGGGTTCTGGCACGCGCTCTGGGATTATTTCGCCCTCGGGGATATCGCGGGCGAGGTACTGGCGGATGCGCGGATGCCGGGCGCGCGGTGGTTCCCCGGAACCCGGCTCAACTATGTCGACCAGGTGATCCGCCGGGCGCGCGCCGACCGGCCCGCGATCAGAGCGGTCGGCGAGGACGCCCCGGTCCGCGATATCTCCTGGGCCGAACTACTCGACCACACCGCCGCTTTCGCCCGGACGCTGCGCACGCTGGGCGTCCGGGCCGGTGACCGGGTGGCCGGATATCTGCCGAATATCCCGGAAACGATCGTCGCGTTCCTGGCCACCGCGAGTATCGGTGCGGTGTGGAGCACGTGCGGACAGGACTACTCGCCGAAAGCCGCGCTGGACCGGCTCGGACAACTCGAACCCACCGTCCTGGTCACCGCCGACGGTTACCGATTCGGCGGCCGGGCCCACGACAAACGCGCCGATATCGCCGCGTTGCGCGCGGGCCTGGACTCGGTACGCGGCACGGTCGTGATCGAACGTCTCGGGCTCCCGGTGCCGGATACGCTCTCCTGGGACGACGCGATCGGCGGCGCCGAGACACCGCGGCCGGAGCTCGCCACCGAACTCGTGGATTTCGACCATCCGTTGTGGATCGTCTTCTCTTCCGGCACGACCGGCCCGCCCAAAGGCATCGTGCACGGACACGGGGGCGTAGTGCTGGAACACCTCAAAGCCGTGGCGCTGCAATCCGATATCGGCCCGGACGATACGTTCTTCTGGTACACCAGCCCGAGCTGGATGATGTGGAATTTCCAGGTCGCGGGCCTGCTGACGGGGGCGACTATCGTCACGTACGAGGGCAGCCCCACCGCGCCGGCCCCGGATGCGCTGTGGCGGATCGCCGCCGATGTCGGCGGCACCGTCCTGGGTATCAGCCCGGGTTATGCGCTGGCCTGTATCAAGGCGGGCTCGGTTCCGCGCGCCGATCACGATCTGTCGGCACTGCGCACCGTCGGCGTGACCGGCTCCGCGCTACCGGCCTCGTCGGCGCGGTGGCTGAGCGAGCACGCCGGCGAACACGTCCACATCTCCTCGATCAGCGGCGGCACCGATGTGGTCTCGGCGTTCCTCGGCGGCGCGCGCACCGTACCGGTGTGGCCGGGCGAACTGTCGGCGCCCTTCCTCGGTGTCGCGCTGGACGCCTACGACCCGGCCGGGCAGCCGGTGCGCGGCGAGGTGGGCGAACTCGTGATCACCGCGCCGATGCCGTCGATGCCGGTCCGCTTCTGGCGCGACGAGGACGGTACCCGGTATCGCGACGCGTATTTCGACACCTTCCCCGGTGTCTGGCGGCACGGCGACTGGATCACCGTCACCGAGCGCCACAGTGTCATCGTGCACGGCCGCTCCGATTCCACCCTCAACCGGCACGGCATCCGGATGGGCAGCGCCGATATCTACCAGGCGGTCGAACGGTTACCGGATATCGCCGAGGCGCTGGTGATCGGTGTCGAACAACCCGACGGCGGCTACTGGATGCCGTTGTTCGTGGTCCCGGCGCCCGGCGCCGAACTCACCGACGAGTTCCAGGCGCTCATCGCCACCACGATCCGCACCGAGGTCTCGCCCCGGCACGTGCCGGACGAGATCATCCCCGCCCCCGGCATCCCGCACACCCGCACCGGCAAGAAACTGGAGGTACCGATCAAGAAACTGTTCCAGGGCGCCGACCCGGACGGCATCGTGGACCGCAACGCGGTGGACCGTCCGGAGCTGTTCGACTGGTACCGCACGATCCGGCCGGGCGGTGGCCGCGACCGGAGGTGAGCTGCCGGTTTCCCGCGTCGCCCCACGGGTAAAGCGTGCGCACGGGGGCCTGAACAGGCAGGAGGCAGCCTTGAGCAAGAAATCCTTCCGCACAGGCGACAAAGTCGAATGGAACAGCCACGGCGGCACCGCCGAAGGCGAGGTGGAAGAGGTCATCACCTCCGATACCGAGGCGGCCGGCCGCACGGTCCGCGCCTCCGACGAGGACCCGCAGTACCAGGTGCGCAGCGCGAAGAGTGGCCGCGACGCCGTGCACAAACCCGACGCTCTTCGCCCTCGGGGCGACTGATACCCGGAGGTGGCGGTCGTGTCGGAACAACGCCCCGCCAGCGACACCGGGCACAGCAGGTGGCGGTCTTAACTGATGAATTGGGGCCACGATCCGGAGAAGACCGCCGGGTAGGGCCCGCGGAGCCGTCGCGGTGGAGGCGTGGACACGCCCCACCGCGCTCCGCTCGCGCCCATCAGAGCCAGCGGTGGTCAGTTCGCCGCGGCATCCTGTTTGATCGCCGAGACCTCGAATTCCAGGACGACCTTGTCGGCGACCAGCACGCCGCCGGTTTCCAGCGCCGCGTTCCAGGTGATGCCGAAATCCTTGCGATTGATGGTGGCCGAACCTTCGAAACCGACCCGGACATTGCCGAACGGGTCGGTGGCCTGGCCTTCGAACGTGAAGGGGACGGTCACGGACCGGGTGATGCCCTTGATGGTGAGGTCGCCGGTGACGTCGAACGCGTCCGGACCGGTCGGCGTGATCGCCGTCGAGCGGAAGGTGATCTCGGGGTATTCGTCCAGGCCCAGGAAGTCGAGCCCGCGCAGATGCTTGTCGCGGTCGGCATTGCGGGTGTCGATGCTGGCCACCTGGATCGTCACCTCCCCGGAGGAGTTGGCCGGGTTGTCGCCGTCGAAGTACGCGCTGCCGGTGAATTCGTTGAACGCGCCGCGCACTTTGGTCACCATCGCGTGCCTGGTGACGAAACCGACCCGGGTGTGGGTCGGATCCAGTACGTAGGTTCCGCTCAGCTCGTTCACGTTCGTCGCGGTCGTCATCCTGTGCCTCCGAGTACTTGTCGTTGATGTGTCATATAAAGCCTGCGCCGCAATTGGTGATATGTCAACTACTGGGTTACGCTGGACATATGACCGAGACGCGATGGCTCGACGAGCGCGAGCGCCGGGCCTGGCGGGGCTACCTGACGATGCACGCCCGGTTGGTCGCCCGCCTGCACCGGCAGCTACAGCGGGACTCGGGCCTGTCGCTGGCCGATTTCGACGTACTCGTCCAGCTCACCGACCTGCCCGAGCCGCGGATGCGGGTGGGCGAACTGGGGCAGGCCCTGCAATGGGAGAAGAGCCGGCTGTCCCACCATCTGGGCCGGATGCAGGGACGCGGGCTGGTGCTGCGCGAAGACTGTCCGGACGACGCCCGCGGCGCGTACATCGTGCTCACCGAGCAGGGCCGCGCCGCGATCGAACAGGCCGCGCCGAGACATGTCGACACCGTGCGTGAGCTGGTCTTCGACGCACTCACCGACGACCAGGTGGACGCTCTGGCCTCGATCGCCGGCCGCATCCTCGGCAGACTCGACGATACGGACCAGAGCAGATGATCCCGCCGGCAGGGCGCGCTCTCCCCTCCCGGTAGGCAGGGCGCTCAACGCATCCCTCGCGTCGTCCGCCGGGTACGGCAGCCGCTGCCGCCAGAATTGCCCGGACCCCGCCCGGGCCGATGTCACCCGCGGGTTCCTCCGGATGGGCGGCCCACCGGAGGCGCACGAATCATCCACTCGGCGGCCGGAACTCGCCCCGCGCACGATCCTCCGCCGCGGTGAATACCTCATCCGTCCCGCTTCACCGTTCGGCACCCGGGCCGCGACTCACCTGCTGTGGCGCAGGACCTCGGAGGGGTGGCGTCCGTAACAGCGGTAATAGGCGGCGGCGAAGCGCCCCGGATGGGCGAAGCCCCACGTGCGGGCGATGGAGGCGACGGTCTGTCCGTCCCCGGGGACCGCCACGAGGAGTTGTTCGTGCGCACCCGCCAGCCGTAGCCGCTGCAGGTAGCGCAGCGGGGTGGTGCCGAGGTGGCGGCGGAAGGCCAGTTGCAGGGCCCGCGGGGTGACGAACGCCGCCGCCGCGACCGCGGCGACGGTGATGTCCTCGTGCACATGCGATTCGAGATAGGCGATGGCGCGGCGCACCACGCCGGGGTGAGCGTCGCGGCGGTCGGCTGCGCCCGGCGCGGTGACCGCGGTGGTGGGCACGGTCGCCAGCACGGTCGCGGCCAGATAGTCGGTGGCGGTGGCGACCAGCAGTGGATTGCCCGCGGCGGCGGGGTCGGCGGCGAGATGCTTCACATGCGTGACCGCCTCCGTGAGCCGCCGGGCGGCGGCCGGGGTACGCGGCCCGGGCGCGGTGATCCGCACCGGCGCCCCACCCGCGCCGGCGGCCAAGCGGTCCAGCAGTGCCGAATCGAACAGCGTGAGGTCGTAGCGGCCGGCGTGGATGATTCCCGAAGTCGGGAGTTCGTTCGCACCGAGCAGCCCGACCCGGCCGGGCGTGAGGTTCTCGGTTCCGTCGCCGGGACCGCTGTGCTCGATGACCCCGGCGTGCACGCTCGCCACACACAGCGTGCCTGTATGCTCGACGCCGTAGGAGAGGTCGAACCCCAGAGCGATCCGGTCCAGGGTGACGGGGCCGAACACATCGCGGCGCAGGCCCACCGAGGTGTGCCGGGGACCGGTATGGCCGATCAGCACCCCGGGGTACGCGGTACGGAGAAATGCCTCGATCTCACCGAGGTTTTCGCTGTGGAACACCGGATAGCGCACCGCCTCGAAATTTCTTGGGACCCTCGGCCGGTTCGGCGGCCGGAACACTGCGCTCTCGGAGAGGGACTCGGGTAACGGCCTGGCCCGGCAGATGCGCCGGGCCCGGCCGCCGGAGGGAGTAGGACAGTTCGGATACGCGACGCCGACCGGACCGTCAGGCGGTGATCGCCTGCGGCTCGCTGTCGTGGCGCGCGACCTCGATCTTGCGCGGTTTGGCCTTCTCCGAGACCGGAATCACCAACCGCAGGACGCCGTCACGGTAGTCGGCCCGGATCGCCTCGGTATCGAGGTTCTCGCCGAGGAACAGCTGCCGGCTGAACACCCCGCGGGTGCGCTCGGCCGCGATCATGGACCGGTTGGAGTTCAGCTCCGGCCGCGACGCTCGCACCGTCACCACGTTGCGTTCGACATCGAGGTCCAGTGAATCCGGGTCGATCCCGGGTAAGTCCAGTTCCACGAAGAATTCGTCGCCTTCCCGCCAGGCGTCCATCGGCATCACCGCCGGGCGGGCGGGCGTACCGAACGCCTGCTGGGTCAGGCGGTCCAGGTCGCGGAAGGGGTCGGTGCGCATCAGCATGGTCGCCACCTCCGGTTCACTCCATTCACTGTCGAAGGGAACTAAGATTATCTGTGTCATCTGACAGAGATAATTTTTAGCACTCTCCACAGGACAGTGCAAGTGGTGTCGGTAGAAAATATGACACAATCCCCACCCGGCCGCGCGACCCTCCGGACGCGCACCACAGCGGCCGGGCAAGCACTCGCCCGCCTCCGGACCGGACGGACCGCACCACGGAAATATAGTGCCGCCGACGACGCTCACGGTGGACCGCGTTTCGACGGTGTCCCGCGCGGCCGCCCGGCGAGCAGCATGCCGCCAGTCGAACGACCGGGGCGGCTACTGCACGACCTACCCGAGCAGTTCCGGCCGGGCAGAACGCGCACGGAGGCTACGGGATGCGGTACCCCCGGAAGGTCACGGATACGCGGGTCCGGAAGCCGAGCCGCTCGTAGAGGGCGATTGCGCCCGTATTCCCTTCCGCGACATGCAGAAAGGGACGTTCGCCGCGGGCCTCGATACGGGCGATGAGCGCCCGGACCAGGCGGGCCGCATGGCCCTGCCCCCGCGCCTCGTGGGCGGTACAGACGGCGCTGATCTCGGTCCATCCCGGCGGCCGGAGCCGTTCACCCGCCATCGCCACCAGCCGGCCGCTATCGCGGATACCGAGGTAGGTGCCGAGTTCCCGGGTGCGCGGCCGGAACGGACCGGGCCGGGTGCGCGCGACGAGGTCGAGCATTTCGGGTACGTCGTCCACATCCAGTTCGACCATCCCGTGATCGGGCCCGGGCGCGGGCAGGCCGGCGGCGGAGAAGATCATCTGCCGGCCCGCGAGCGTGAAGACCTCTTCCCAGTCCGACGGCGGCGCCGCCGCACAGCTGAACATATCGGCGAGTTCGCCCGGCCCGAGCAACCGCGCGAGATCGGCCCAGTCCCGCGCATCCGGATCCGCACCGACCGCGGCGAAGGTCGCGACTTCGGGCAGGTAGGTGCGGGCCCGGCCGATCCGGCGGGCCAGATGCCCATGGTGCCCGCCCAGCGATTCGCCCACCGGGTCGTCCAGCACCGCGGTGTCCGGGGCCACCGCGGTACCGCAGATCTCGTCGTTCGCCACCTGCCGAGTATGCCGGGCGGCCCTCACCACACCCGTGGGGTGCCCCGCCGGGGCGTCCGGACACGCAGAGGAGCCGGAAGACACGGGGCCAGTTCCCAGGTAGGGCCAGCGTGGAACGACGTGCCGGCCGGGCACAGCGAAGCGCCCATCGACGGGAGGTAGCGGTGCCTGTGGTGGTTCGGGGGATCGGATGGATCGCGTTGTACGTGGCGGTGGCGGCGGCGCCTGCGAATTCGCGACGAGGTGGGGCAGCTGCTGCACGGTGTGCTCTCGGTGGCGGTGGTGGCCCTGGCGCTCGCACATATGCTGCTGGTCGGCTACTACCTGGACGCCGCCGCCCTGGACATACCGGCCGATCGCGTCCACACCGAACGCTTCACCTTCGTCTGATCCGATCCCGGAGACCCGGATATGCGGCATACCTACACCACCCGCGCGGTCTGGGCGCTCACCTTCGTCCTGCTCGCCGCCTGCGCCTGGTTCGCTCTGGCACTCGCCTGAGTCCACACCGATCGGCCGAAGCTGTTGTCCCGGTGTGCACAGCACGATAACCTCAATCGAGTTAGCAGAGGCTAACCTCTGATCGGGCAAGCGGACGAGGTCGGGTAGTGGATATCAACAGGCGCCGACTGCTCCGGGCCGGGCTCGGTGTGGGCGCGATACTGGCAGTCGCGGCGTGCGGAAGCGGTTCTCCCGGTTCGAGTGACGGCGCCAGTGGTCCGCCCAGGCCCGGCGGAACGCTACGCGTCGGTGCGCTGGGAAAATCGTCGAAGATCGAGCGCGACCCGCATGCCACGCTGAGCAACGACAGCGATTTCCTGATCATGTCGCTCCTCTACGATCCGCTGACCGTGCCCGGCGCCGACCCCAATGTGGCCCCACGACTCGCGGCTCGGTGGGAGGCGGACAAGGATCAGCGGCATTGGACTTTCACTCTCGCCGAAGGCGCGAGTTTCCATGACGGCCGCCCGGTGACCTCGGCGGATGTGGTGTGGTCGCTTCGCCGGCTGCGCGAGATGGCCGGGGAAACCAAGGTTCCGGTGTCCTCGGCGGCCGATATCCGGCCCGCGGGCCCCAACGCCGTGGTGCTCACCTGCGCCGCGCCGAACAGCCAGCTGCCGCTGCTGCTGCGGATGATGACCTTCGTGGTACCCGAGGGCACCACCGATTTCACCAAGGGTGTGGGCAGCGGACCGTTCCGGCTCGAATCCTTCGACCGCGGCAACGCGCGGCTGGTACGTAACGAGTCGTGGCACGGCGGCCCGCCCCTGCTCGACGCGATCGAGGTCACCTTGTTCGAGAGCCCGGAGTCGATGTCGAACGCGATCATGGCCGGTCAGATCGACCTGGCTTCCAGTGTCGGCGCGGTGGCCGGGCGCACCGCGGAACGCCGGGGTGATCTGAAGGTCGTCCGGCGGCCCGACGATGTCGCGGTGGCCATCGCGATGCGTACCTCCGATGGGCCGTTCGCCGATCCGCGGGTGCGGGAGGCGCTACGTCTCATCGTCGATCGTGACGCGATGGTGGCCCAGGTCCTGTCGGGGTACGGCACGGTCGCCAACGATGTTCTCGGTACCGCGGATCCGAGCTTCGACCGGTCCCTGCCGCAGCGCACACGCGATATCGACCGGGCGAAGGCACTGCTGGCGGAGGCGGGATTCGACACGTCGAAGACCTACCAACTGGTGACGAAACAGGAGGCCGCCGGCGAAGTCGAATCCGCCCGGGTTTTCGCCGCCCAGGCCGGAGACGCCGGCCTGAAGATCGAGGTCGTCGTCCAGGAGGCCAACGACTTCTACGACCGGACCTGGCTCCAGGCGCCTTTCTACACGGTCAACTGGGGCACCAACGACTCGGTGGTGTTCTTCGCCAGCAAGGTCATGACCTCGCAGACCGCGTGGAACGAGACGGCTTTCGCGGATCCCGCCTTCGACAAGGCCTACGCCCGGGCCCTCGCCGCGCCCGCCGGTACCGAATTCCTCGAGGCCAGCCGAGAGATGCAGCGGATCCAGTACGACCGCGGTGGTTACCTCGTGTGGGGCATGGCCGACGGTATCGATATCGCCACCGCCTCGGTTCAGGGGCTGCCCGATCTCGGCGGGTACGGCCGGGTGCAGCTCGAACGAGCGTGGTTGTCGAGTTGAGGAAGGTCGCCGGTCCGGTGGCGCGCCGGCTCGCTCTGCTGTTCGTGCTGCTCGCCCTGGTCTTCCTCGTAGTCGATCTGCTGCCGGGCAATGCCGCACGCGCCGTACTCGGGCGGGACGCACCGCCGGATCGGATAGCCGCCAAAGAACACGAACTGGGTCTCGACCGCCCGCTGCCGGAGCGTTTCCGGTCCTGGTTCACCGGGGCGCTGACGGGCGATTTCGGTACCACCGCTCATGGGCAGTCGGTGAACGGGCTGCTGGCCGAGAACTTCCCCCAGACACTGCTGCTGGCCTCGATCGCCATGCTGGTCACCGTGGCGGTCGCGCTGCTGTGCGGGATGTGGTGGGCGGCGCGGCCCTCCGGTCTCGCGGCCCGGGTACTGCAACCGGGTACGGCCTTCGCCACCGCGATCCCGGAGTTCGTCGTAGCGATCGTCCTCGTGCTGGTCTTCTCGCTGTGGCTGGGTGTCCTTCCCTCGGTGACCTTCACCGATCGATCGGGCTATCCGGCGAGCCCGGAAATGCTGGTGCTGCCGGTCGTCGCGCTGGCGGTACCGCAGGCGGCGTGGAACGCACGTGTCGTCCGCGGCGCGGTGCTCGACGCGGCGACGGCCCCCCATGTCGACAACGCCCTCTTGAACGGACTACCGGAGCGGACGGTCCTGCTCCGGCATGTGGTTCCGTTCGCGCTGCCGGCCATCGCGGCATCCTTCGCGACCTCCGTGGGCACCCTGTTCGGCGGAGCTCTCGTCGTGGAGACGATATTCAACTACCCGGGCGTGGGTGCGCTGATCGCCGGTTCCGTCTCCGACCGCGATACGGCGCTGGTCGCCGCGATCGTGGCGCTGACCGGCACGACGATCATGTGTGTCCTGCTGGCGGCCGACGGCATCCGCATCTGGGCGCACCGGGGCCGGCGATGATGCCCGCGCTCACCCGCCGGCGCGTCGTGGCGGCCGTGTCCCCCGCTCTCCTGATCGCCGCGCTCGCGGTGGCCGGCCCCTTCCTCGCGCCGCACCCGGTCGACTATCCCGTGGGCATCGCGTTCGAAACGCCCAGCGGCAGCGCCTGGCTGGGCGGCGACCGGGTGGGCCAGGACGTCACGAGCCAGCTGCTGCACGGCGGCTGGGGGTTGCTGGTGCTCGCCGCGGTCATCGCCGGCCTGGTCACCACCTGCGCGGCCGTCCTGGGTTCGACTGCCGCGCTGTACACCCGAGCCGGCGCGTGGATCGAACGCGCCGCGGACCTGTGCATGCTGCTGCCGCCGGTGCTGGCGATTCTGCTGTTCATGCTGTCCTGGCCCGAATCCGGCACCGCCGGCCTGATCACTGTCGCGGTCGTCGCGGGAACACCGTATTCGGCACGCGTATTCGCCGCGGCCGCGAGTGGTGTCGCGCGGGCGGGCTTCGTCGAGGCCGCCCGCGCGCGCGGAGAACGCCCGGGTTATCTGGTGTTCCGCGAATTGCTGCCGAATCTGCGTCACACACTGCTCACCCAGCTCGGCCTGCGGTTCGTGGAAGCCATCTACATCGTCAGCACGGTGTCGTTTCTGCAGTTGCCCACCTCGCTGGGCGCCGCCAACTGGGCGGTGATGGTCCGGGAGAACGCGTCGGGCATCCTGCTCAATCCAGCGGCGGTGCTGGCTCCGAGCCTGGCGATCGGTCTGCTGGCAGTGAGCGTCAACAGTGCCGTGACCGCCTTTGCCGGGGAACGGCCGATATGAGCGGCGGCGTAGTCGTCGACGATCTGTCGATCCACGCACTGTCCGGTGCCGAACTACTGGCGCCGATATCGCTGCGGGTGGCGCCGGGCACCGTGGCCGCGTTGACCGGGCCTTCCGGTACCGGCAAGACCACGTTGATGCGGGCTCTGCTCGGGCACCTGGCCCAGGGCGCCACCCGAACGCGCGGCACCGTGCACGTCGCCGGGCAGGACGTCTTCGCCCTGAGTCCTGCCGCGCGGCAGGACTTCCGGCGGCGGAACATCGCATTCGTCGATCAGGACCCCGGCGCCGCACTCAACCCCGTCATGCGCGTGCGCACCCTGCTCGAGGAAGCAGCGGCCCGGCCGAGCGACAGCATGCTCCGCGCCGCCCTCGACCGGGTGGACCTGCCCGAATCCTTCCTGCGCCGGCGGCCCGGCGAATTGTCCGGCGGCGAACAGCGGCGACTCGCGCTCGCTATCGCCCTCGTGCGCGAGGTGGGCGTCCTGGTGGCCGATGAACCGCTCGCCGGCCTCCACGGAAACCTGCGCAATGCGATCGCCGACCTCCTGCGCTCGCTGGCCACCGACGACAAGCTCGCGCTGGTGGTCTCCGGGCACCAGACCGAGATCCTGCACCACCTCGCCGACGAGGTCGTCGAGCTCGGCGAATCACGGACCGCGCTGGTCCGGCTCGCCGCCCGCGCCGCGGAGCCACCGGGCAGCGGGCCGCCCGCACTGGGCGCAGTCGCGATCTCCGCGACGGCCGGGCGCACCCGCCTGCTCAGCTCCGTGGATCTCACAGTCCCGGCCGGCGGCTCGGTGGCACTGGCCGGGCCGTCCGGGGCCGGGAAAACCACGCTGGCGCGGGTGCTCACCGGACTACACACCGAGGCCACCGGCACCCTCGTGGTCGACGGCCGTCCGCTGGCCGTCGGCCGGTCCCGCCGAACCCGGCGCGACCGGCGCCGTGTCCAATTGATCCCGCAGAACCCGCTGTCCACGCTGAACCCGAAACACACGGTCCTGCAGACTCTGTCGCGACCGCTCCGCCTGACCGGAAACACCCCTCGTTCCGAGATCGCCGAGCGCGCGGCCGGCCTGCTGCGCAGCGTCGACCTCGCACCCGATCTGCTGCACCGCTACCCCGGCGCGCTGTCCGGCGGCCAGCGCCAGCGTGTCGCCATCGCTCGCGCACTGGGCACCGAGCCAGACATCCTCATCTGCGACGAGATAACCTCGGCGCTCGACGACCGGACCGCCCGGTCGATCATGGACCTGATCGAGCGCACCCGGCACACCCGTGGCATCGGCGCACTCGTCATCAGCCACGATATGGCCGTGATCGCCGCCTACTGCCCGCATATCGTGGTCCTCGGTAACGGCGCCGTCGTCGAACAGGGCCGCACCGCGGAGGTACTGGCCGCCCCGCACGCAGTGGAGACCAAGGCCCTGCTCGCGTAACCCCGCGGCGTGCGCGGCCGGATCAGAACGGGTACCGCTGGATCTCGGATTGCACAGTGATCCATTGGGTTTCGGTGAAGGTGTCGAGGTTGGCGGTCGGCCCGCCGAAACGGCCGCCGACGCCGGAGGCCTTCAGCCCGCCGAATGGGATCGGCGCCTCGTCGTCCACGGTCTGATCGTTGATGTGCACGGCGCCCGCGACGATCCGGTCGGCGAGTTCGTAGGCCTTGAACGCATCACCGGTGAGGATGCCCACGGACAGGCCGTACTCGGAGGCGTTGATGATATCCACGGCCTCCTCGACCGTGTCGTAGACCAGGACCGGCGCCACCGGGCCGAAGATCTCCTCGGTCCAGGCAGGATTGTCCGGGGTGAGGCCGGTGAGAACGGTCGGCCGATAGAACAGATCCGTGAACTGCCCGCCCGCGGCCACCGTCGCGCCCGCCTCGACGGCCGCGGTGACCAGTCCGTGGACCCGGTCGCGCTGGCCGGCATCGATGATCGGGCCCAGCGCGTTGGTCGGGTCGGTGGGATCGCCCACCCGAATGTGCCGCGCTGTGTCCGCCAGGGCGGCCACGTACTCCTCGGCGACGGACCGGTGCACGAGATGCCGGCCGGTGGTCATGCAGATCTGCCCCTGGTGCAGGAACGATCCCCAGGCGCCCGCCGACGCCGCCGCCTGCACATCCGCATCGGGTAGCACCAGCAGCGCATTGTTACCGCCCAGCTCGAGGTGCAGTTTCTTGAGCAGCGGCCCGGCCGCCGCGGCGATCCGGCGGCCGGCGGCCGTGGAGCCGGTGAACGACAGGCACGGGATCCGCGGGTGTTCGACCATCGCCGCGCCCAGTGCGCCGCCGCCGGGCAGCACATGCAGCACCCCGGCGGGCAGCCCCGCGTCCCGCAGCAATTCGGCCAAGGCCAGCCCGCCCGAGATCGGGGTCCGCGGATCCGGTTTGAGAATCACCGCGTTACCCAGGGCGAGCGCCGGGGCGACCGACCGCATCGACAGGATGGCGGGGAAGTTGAACGGCGAGATCACACCCACGACCCCCACCGGAATCCGGCGGGCCATCGACAGGCGCGGTTTCCCGGAGCGCAGCATCTCCCCGTACGGGTGCGCGGCGAGGGCCGCGGACTCCTGCAGTTCGCTCGTCACCAGGCCGACTTCGAAGGCCGCCTTCCCCTGCCCCGAACCCGCTTCGGCGACCAGCCAGGAGCCGAGCCGGTCCGGGTTCTCGCCCAGCAGCTGCGCCGCGCGCAGCAGGACGGCCACCCGTTCGTCATAGGTACGGGCCGCCCAGTCCTGGTGCGCCGCCGTCGCCGAGCGCACCGCTGTCTCCAGTTCCGCGGTCCCGGCTTCGCCCACGGTGTCGAGCACTGCGCCGGTGGCCGGCGAGACCACGGTCAGGGTGCGGGGGACGGGCCGGAAGGTGCCGTCGAACAGCGCGTCGCGCCAAGAAGTGGTGGCCGAATCGGCGGTGGTGGTCATAGGGGAACTCCTGAAGGCGGTGTCGTGCGTAGGAGAGTGGCCGCGAGGACGAGTATCCTCGCCGCACCCGCCGGCGGTGTCGATTGCGCCGCATCCGGCGGCGCGAACCGGGACCGGCCCTGCGCTCGCGCGGAAATCCGGCGGCCGGGCGGGCGAGCGGCCGGGATCAGGCCGCCTGCTGCCACCCGGTATAGGCCTCCGCCAGATAGGCGGCGCCGTGCCGGGAACCGGTGACCAGCGCGAGTTCGCCGCGCTGCCGTGCGATATCGAACGGAGACGCCCCCTCCACGGAGTGGAGCATGGTGGTCATCCAGTAGGAGAAGTGCTGGGCCTTCCATACCCGGTCGAGAGCCCGCTCGGTATACCGGTCGAGGGCCTCGTCCCCGGCGCCGGCCAGGAATTCGATGATCGCCTCGTGCAGTACGCGGACATCCGCGAGCGCCAGGTTGAGCCCTTTGGCGCCGGTCGGCGGTACCGTGTGCGCGGCGTCGCCGGCGAGCAGCAGCCGCCCGTAACGCATCGGGGCGGTGACGAAGGAGCGGAACGGCAGCACCATCTTCGCGCTGATCGGCCCCTCCTGGATCTGGAAACCGTTCCCGTTCACCCGGCGGCGCATCTCCGCCCAGATCCGGTCGTCGTCCCAGTCCTCGGGCCGCTCGCCGGGTGCGCACTGGAAATACATCCGCTGCATCGTGGGCGTGCGCTGGCTCACCAGAGCGAAGCCGTGCTCGGACTGCGCGTAGATCAGTTCCGGATGCGAGGGGGGCGCCTCGGCGAGGAACCCGAACCAGGCGAACGGATATTCGCGGAACCATTCACCGCGGGTCCCGGCCGGGAAGGCTTTGCGGCAGATGGACCGGGAGCCGTCGGAGCCGACCACGAGGTCCGCCTCGATCCGGCCGGGGCTGCCGTCGGAGTCGATGAAGGACACCACGGGCCGTGCGCCGGAGGTGTCGACCGCGGTATCGGAGACGCCGTAGCGCACATCGCCCCCGTCGGTCTCGCGGCGGGCCGCCAGATCGGCGAAGACATCGTTCTGCGGGTACAGCCAGACGGATTCGCCGACGAGTTCCTGAAAATCGATGCGGTGGTTCTCGCCGCCGAACCGGAACACCACACCGTCGTGCCGGTCGCCGTCGGTGATCACCCGATCGGACACCCCGGTGTCGACCAGGGTGCGCACCGATCCCGCTTCGAGGATTCCGGCGCGGATCGTGGTGGCGATATCGTCCCGGCTGCGGATATCGATGACCACCGAGTCGATTCCGGATCGGTGCAGCAGATGGGAGAGCAGCAGCCCGGCCGGGCCCGCCCCGACAATCGCTACCTGGGTCCGAGTGGTGGTCACAGTGCGTACTCCTTCGTATCGCCGGGTCCGGTGACGGGTGCCGCCGCCGTGGATTCCGAGTGCCGGGCGGCCAGGCGGGGAACCGTCGCCAGTGCGAGCAACCCGATCGCGGCGACCACCGCGAAGAAGTAGAAGCCCCAGGGATGGGCGGAACCGGCCACGATGAGCGCACCGGTGATACTCGGCCCGAAGATGGCGCCGAGGCGGCCGACCGCGGAGGCGAGACCGAGCGCGGTCGCGCGGACCTCGGCCGGGTAGGCCTGGGTGACATAGGCGTAGACGAGCACCTGGGCCGAGAAGACGAAGATACCGGTCACCAGCACCAGCGCATTGAGCAGCACGGTGCTGGGCACCTTGATGCTCAGCAGCGCCAGCAGCACCGCGGCCGCGCCGAACCAGACCAGGATGGTCGGTTTGGTGCCGCGCCGGTCGGCCAGGGTTCCCGCGACGATCAGGCCGATGATGGCGCCGATGTTCAGCACCAGCAGCAGGGTCAGCGAGGTCGACATGTTGTATCCGGCGTCGCGCATCAGTTTGGGCAGCCAGGTGTTGAGGCCGTAGACCAGCAGCAGTCCCATGAAGGAGCCGACCCACACGCCGAGAGTCGTGCGTAGGTACTTCGGCTGCAGGACCACGGTGGGGCCGACACGTTCGGTTTTGCCCTGGGCCGCCAGATAGGCATCCGATTCGGGCAGCTTCCACCACATCAGCGGCAGCAGCAGGAATCCGGCGATACCGCCGGCATAGAACAGGATCTCCCAGTTCGGCACGAGCCAGAGCGCGGACAGCGAGGCCAGGACCGCGCCGAAGTGGTAGCCGGTCATGGTGAAGGTGCTGGCGAAGGCCCGGCGCGAGGCGGGCATGTGCTCGGCCATGAAGGTGAGCGCGGTCGGCATACAGGCGCCCAGCCCGAGCCCCGCGAGAAACCGGAAGGCGCCGAACACTGCCACCGACCCGGCCCACGGCACCGCGATGGTGAACACCGAGAACAGGGTGATCGAGGCCAGCAGTACCGAGCGTCGGCCGTAACGGTCGGCGAGCGGACCGACTCCGGCGGCACCGATGGCGACGCCGACCAGGGAGACGGTCGCGGCGAAGGTCGCGCCCGACGCGGTGAACCCGGCGTGGTTCTCGTCGATCAGGGTCGGAATGACCGCGCCGAGGACGACGAGGTCGTACCCGTCGAGGAGCACGGTGAGCCAGCACAGCGCGGCCGGCCACGACAGCAGTTTGTTCATGATGGGGTTCTCTTCTGATCTTCGGGTCGCCACGATGCGACCCGGCTTGTGACGGCACTCACGCTAAGCTCCGCTTCCTCAGAAATCCAATAGATGATTTTCTGAAGTGGAATAGAGGAGATCTATGGCATCCGATGTGGACCTCAATCTGGTCCGAACATTTGTCCTGCTCTACGAGACGCGCAGCGTCACGGCCGCGGCCGATCTGCTGGGCGTGACTCAGCCGACCGTCAGCTATGGGCTGGGCAAATTGCGTAGGCGGCTCGACGACGAACTGTTCGTCCGCGGGCCCGGCGGCCTGGTCCCGACCTCGGAATCCGAACGGCTGTACCCGCCGCTGCGCGCCGCACTGGCCGAGGTCACCGACACACTGGGCGCGACCACGGACTTCGATCCGGATCGGCCCACCCGCTTCACCCTCGGCCTCTCGGATCTGGGTGAGGTGACGGTGCTGCCGCTGGTTCTGGCCGAACTGGCGACCCAGGCGCCGCAGGCGGGTCTGCGGGTGCGGGCGTTCGACCTGGACACCGCGACCGATCGGCTGGCCCGCGGCGAGATGGACGCCATCGTGGCCAGCCCGGTCCTCGATTCGCCCCGACTGCGCCGCACCCCCCTGTTCACCGAGGGGTACGCGGGTATGGTCGCCGCCGATCACCCCCGGCTGGGCACCGGCACCCCGACGCACGCCGATCTCGAGCGAGAGCGGCATGTGGTGGTGGACGGCGGCAGCGGCCATCTGGGTCCGCGCCGGGCGCTGGTCGAACATCGGCTGGAAAGCCGCATCGCGGTCCGGGTCACCCGGTTCGCGACACTTCCGTATGTGGTGCAGGACAGCGAACTCGTCGCGATCGTCCCGGAGCGGGTCGCTCGCGCGCTGGCCCGGACCCATTCCGTGCGCATCTTCGCGCTGCCCTGGCCCATCGAACCGGTCGAGGTGGCCGCCTACACCCGGCACGCGCCCGGACGCAGCGCCGCTCAGCGCTTCTTCCTCGAGGTGATCCGGACGGCCATGGACAAACTGCCGGCCCTGTGACCAGGCCGAATTCACGGCATCGCCCTCAGCCGACCCGTTCGACCAGTGCCTCGTCGACCTCGACCGCCGCCCCCGTGGCCGCCCGGACCTCGGCGACGGTGACCCCGGGAGCGGTTTCCACCAGCACCAGTCCACGCTCGGTCACGTCGAGCACGGCCATATCGGTGATGAGCCGGTCCACACAGCCCAGACCGGTCAGCGGCAACGTGCACTCTTCGACGATCTTGGGCTCCCCCGACCGCGAGACGTGGTCCATCATCACGATCACCCGCCGGGCACCGTGCACCAGGTCCATGGCGCCGCCCATCCCTTTGACCATCTTGCCCGGAATCATCCAGTTGGCCAGATCGCCGCGTGCGCTGACCTGCATGGCGCCCAGCACCGCCACATCGACCTGGCCGCCGCGGATCATGCCGAAGGACTGCGCGGAATCGAAGAACGAGGCGCCGGGCAGCACGGTGATGGTTTCTTTGCCGGCATTGATCAGTTCGGGATCGAGTTCGTCCTCGGTCGGATACGGGCCCACCCCGAGGACACCGTTCTCCGAATGCAGCACGACGGTGATGTCGCCGGGCAGATAGTTGGGCACCAGCGTCGGCATCCCGATGCCGAGGTTGACGTACTGGCCGTCTTCGAGTTCGGCGGCGACCCGGGCCGCCATCTGTTCGCGGGTCAGCGTCATGCGCGCACCGTCCTGTTCTCGATTCCTACTTCGACCTTGCCGACGGGGACGACCCGCTGGACCTGGATCCCCGGGGTGTGCACCTGGTCGGGGTCCAGTTCGCCGGGTTCCACCAGATGCTCCACCTGGG
>NZ_JBKOOL010000062.1:0-30090 GCF_046764065.1 Nocardia sp. NPDC002869 | reverse complement strand
GGCGGCGCGGGCGGCGGCCGCGGCGCCGGCGGAAGGGCGGACGCTGTTCGCCGCCAACCGGGCACTACCCGAACCGCGGGACCCGGTGGCACGGCTGTGGCACGCGGCGACACTGCTGCGGGAGCATCGCGGCGACGGGCATATCGCCGCGCTGGTCGCCGCCGGAATCGACGGACGCGAATCACATGTGCTGCAGACCCTGGCGAACCGGGTTCCACGCGAGGTCTACACAGTGTCCAGGGATTTCGACGACGCGGAATGGGCGGACCGGCTGGCCACGCTGCGCGGCAAAGCTGCGCGGCAAAGGACTGGCCGGCGACGACGGCCCCACCGAGCACGGAAGGACGGTGAAGGCCGAGATCGAAGCGCGGACCGACGCGGCGGCCGCACCGGCGTACGCGGTGCTGACTGCCGGCGAACGCGCGGAACTGCTCCGGACGCTGCGCCCGCTCGCCCACGCGGTCATGGCCTCCGGGGAGATCCCGGCGGTTACTCCGATCGGATTGGATCTGCGGGACGAATCGAACGGCTGAACCGCCACTTCGCCGCTCGACAAACGACCCCGGCACGCGCGACGATCACGGGCATGGCCGGAAAGACGCACCGTTACGAATGCCGCACCGAGTGGACCGGGGCGGGTGAACGAGGGACGGTCGACTACCGATCCTACGACCGCGCCCACGTATCCCGGGCACCGGGGCGCCCGGACCTGCCGGGATCGGCCGACCCGGCCTTCCGTGGCGACGCGAGCCGCTGGAATCCGGAGCTGCTGTTGCTCGCCTCGCTGAGCCAATGCCATCTGCTGTGGTATCTGCACCTCTGTGCGACCGGCGGGGTCACGGTGCTCGATTACCGGGACGACGCGGTGGGGACCATGGCCGAGGACAGCGATGGCGGTGGCCGTTTCACCGGGGTGGAGTTGCGCCCGGTGGTCACCGTGGCGGCCGCGGAGACGGCCGGCCGGGCGCGGGACCTGCACCGCGCCGCCCATGCGAAATGCTTCATCGCGGCGTCGGTGAACTTTCCGGTCACCCATTCACCGCGTATCGAGGTCGCCGCCGGCTGATCCGGGGCGCAACGCGTCCAGGGCGGCGGCCAGCTCGTCCATGACCTGCTGCCAATGCGCCCGCCGCTGTTCACGCTGGGCGGCGCTCGACATCCGTTCCTGATGGAAACGCACGCGGGTCCGGTGCCCGGCCGCTGGTGTGAGCGTGACCTGCACGGTGGTCGGGCCGTAGGTGAGGCGGATGCGTTCACCGGGACGGTAGCTGCGTATTTCGCCGGTTACCCCGGCGTCGGTGCGGTATTGCGCGCCGGGCACGAAGGTGGGGTCGGCGCCGGGGCCCAGCCAGCAGGCCAGACCCGCCGCGCCGGTGAGGTGGCTCCAGACGATATCCGGCGGCTGGGGCAGCGTACGGGAGACGCCGATCTGCCAGCCCGCGTCCGCGGTGAGTCCGGTGGGCATGGTGGTCATCCTTCTTTCTCTGGGGTGCGGGCGCGGTGCGCGCGTACTTTGTTGCGGTTGCCGCAGTGCTCCATCGAGCACCACCGGCGGCGGCCGGGCCGCGAGGTATCGACGTAGATGAGCTGACAGTCGGCGGCCGAGCAGGTCCGGATTCGGCCGGCGTGCGGCCCGGTGAGCAGGTCGATCGCGTCGCGGGCCACGGTCGACAGCAGTGCGGTGCCGGTGCCCGGGGTCCAGGCGCGGGCACCGGCGGTGGTGATCCGGGGGATCAGCGGTGCCGCGGCGGCGAAGTCGTTCAGCACGTCCGGGTCGCGGGCGGTGGACGGTTCACCGTGGGAGTGGCCGCGGGCGATCTCGAAGAGGGTGTCGCGGAGATGACGTGCGGCGGTGACCTCGGCCGCGGTGATCGTGAGTTCGGGAGTGGGGGTGAGCCGGGATCGGCCGGTCCAGGTGACGAGGTCGGCGGGGGTGTGCAGGATCTCGTAGACGCGGTACGGGCCGGGGCCACCGGTGGGCAGCAGTTCCAGGCACAGCGCACCGGGATCGAAGTGGTAGTCGACGCCGGTACGGGAGCGCAGCGTCAGGCCGGGGCTTGCACCAGAAGTCATGTAACCAGTATAACTGGTTACATGACTGTGGGTTGGAAACTCGTCATCGACAGCGCGAACGCACCCGCCATCGCCGACTTCTGGGCCGCGGCCCTGGAATACGAACCGGAAGACCAGAGCGCGCTCATCGACCAGCTGCTCACCGCCGGCCACCTCGATCCCGGCGCCGTCACCGAACACGGTGGCCGCAAAACCTTCCGCGGCCTGGCCGCGGTCCGCCACCCGGACGACCCGTTCGACCCCTTCACCGGTATCGGCCAGGGCCGCCGACTGCTGTTCCAGGACGTCCCCGAAACCAAAACCGTGAAGAACCGGCTGCACATCGATATCCACAGCAGCCCGGGCGGCCTCGACGAACTGGTGGCCCGTCTCGAACGGCTCGGCGCGACCCGCGTCCGGGAAGTGGATCAGGGCCCCGCCGGACACTGGTGGGTCATGCTGGACCCCGAAGGCAACGAATTCTGCGTCTCCTGACGCCGCCGCTACCAGACCAGGGTGAAATCCGGGATCCGCACCCGGCCGAAGAAGCGTTTGGCGATATCACTGCCGTCGAAGTTGTAACCGTTCATGATGTCGGCCAGTTCGGTCGCCAACTCCTGCAACTGCGGGCTCACGCATTCGATACCGTCCTCGATCACCCACCCCCAATCCCGGGGCACATTGTCGATGGTGATGTCGATGCACCCGTGGTGCGGCAGATCGACGGTGATCACGATCTGCACCGGCGCGTCACCGAGCGGATCACGGACCGCCGGTTCACCGAACCGGGTCTGCGGAGCGAACATGATACGGCCCAATGCGATATCGGCCCGGATCATCTCCGCCACCGACGGCAGATCGGCATGTTTACCGACCCGATGATGGCGATCACCGTAGGTGCGATCACCGGTCGCCGGATAGCCGGAGCGATCCAGAATCCGGTCCAGCATGCGTTGCGCGGTCGCGCGCTCGCCGGCGCCGGTGTTGGGGTGCTCGA
The DNA here is from genome assembly GCF_046764065.1 of Nocardia sp. NPDC002869. Taxonomy (NCBI): domain Bacteria; kingdom Bacillati; phylum Actinomycetota; class Actinomycetes; order Mycobacteriales; family Nocardiaceae; genus Nocardia; species Nocardia sp. NPDC002869. Next base: position 27,041 of record NZ_JBKOOL010000062.1, on the reverse strand, counting down.
TGAGAGCCCGCAGGCGCATGATCCGATGGCTCGAAATGATCGCCATACCGGGAAGAGTATCGAAACCGGGGCCCTTCCGGCGTCTCAGTCGCGGGTGCGTCCCCCGGAACCTCCGGCGCTCGCGATCACCGTCGTCAGATGCTCGTCCGGGGTCGGGGAATCCGCTTCCGCGCCGCGTACCGCCGCCGGTGAACGGACCGCGGTCCACACCTCCAGCACCCCGAAGACGGTGATACAGCACCCCGCGACCAGCGCCAGCGTCGCGATATCGTCGAAGGGCGCGATCGCGACCACCAAACCCGCGGTGAGCGTCACCAGACCGAACACTTCCTGTTTTCCGCTGCCGGTGATCTCCTCGTCGTCCCACACCCCCGCCACCGCGTGCGCGATTCCCCGGACCGCCCACGCCAGCCCCAGCCACATGGCCAGCAGCAGCGTCCAATCGCCCGCCCGGAAGCACAGGGTCGCGGTCACCAGCGATGCCAGCGCCGCCACCAGCAGCAGTACCCGCGGAAACCGGCCCAACCGGCTCCCGAATGCCACCGCGGCCAGGGTCACCGCGCTGCACAGCAACGAGAACATGAACAGGTTGCCGACCGTGCCCAAGGATTTGTCCGGCCAGATCACCGTGGCCAACCCGATCACCACCGAACAGACCCCCATCGCCAGCACCGTCTGGCGGACACCGCGACCGAACACCGGAGCGGCGTCCGCTTCCTCGTAGGGTGGCATAGCAAAATGATATGGGTACGGACCCCGGATCGCCGCACGGTTGCCGGGAGTGTCCGTTCAGCCCCCTGACGTCGCCGCGGCCCCGACCTCCCCGACGCCACCTGCACCGTCTCGCCGACGCGCGGTTCCGGAGCTACAGTCGCCCCAGCCCTACCACGCGACGACCCGTCAGGAGGCCGAGGTGACCGTTCCCGCGCCGGCATGGGCGTGCGCACTCGCACTGATCGCGGGCCTGCTGCTGTTCGACTTCTTCTTCCACGTCCGCACCGCACACACACCGTCGCCGGCCGAGGCCGCGATCTGGTCGGCCGCCTACGTGGGTATCGCCGTCCTGTTCGGGTTCGCGGTGTGGATCTTCGGCGGTCCGACCATGGGCATCGAATACTTCGCCGGATACATCACCGAAAAAGCCCTGTCGGTGGACAACCTTTTCGTGTTCCTCATCATCTTGACCACCTTCCGGGTACCCGGCGCGGCACAGCAGAAAGTGCTGCTGGTCGGCATCGTGTTCTCGCTGGTGGTCCGCACCGGATTCATCTTCGTCGGCGCCACCCTCATCAACCGTTTCGCCTGGGTTTTCTACGTATTCGGCGCCGCGCTGCTGATCACCGCCGGGAACATGCTGAAACCGGAGAGCGAGGACAGCCATTCCGGGGGCACTGTCGTGCTGCGCCTGGCCCGCCGGCTCCTGCACACCACCGACAGCTATGACGGCGACAAACTGGTCACCGTCATCGACGGGCGGCGCCGGCTCACCCCGATGCTGCTGGCCATGATCGCCATCGGCGGCACCGACGTCCTGTTCGCGCTGGATTCGATCCCCGCCATCTTCGGCCTCACCCAGAACGTTTTCCTCGTCTTCACCGCCACGGCCTTCTCCCTGCTCGGGCTGCGCCAACTGTTCTTCCTGCTCGAAGGACTGCTGGACCGCTTGATCTACCTCGGTTTCGGCCTGGCCGCCATCCTCGCCTTCATCGGGGTCAAACTCGTCCTGCACGCGCTACACCGGAACACTGTGCCGTTCATCAACCACGGGGAACCCGTACCGGTCACAGAGATATCCACCGCCGCCTCACTGGGGGTGATCGTCGTCGTCCTCCTGGTGACCGTGGCGGCCTCCCTGCTCAGCCCGGCCGGACGTGCCCAGACCGCGGTCGCCAACGCCCGCCGGCACGCCACCCGCTACCTCGATCTCGGTTACGAAGCCGATCAGACGCTGCGCGAACGCACCTACGCGAAGATGACCGCCGAAGAGAACACGATCGCCGCGCTGCCGCGCAAATACACCCGGCAGATCCGGGAGGGCGAAGCCGAACTCATCGCGCTGCTCGAACGCGCACATATCGTCCACGCAGATCGGGTGGCGCGTACGGAAGCCGGTTTGCCGCTGCGCATGTAGCCGGCAGGGAAAGTACGCACCGAGACGGGGCGCACTCCGCGGGGGCAGGGGGCACCCCCTCCCGGTGACGCTGTCAGCGCAGTTCCGACAGGACCACGCTGCGCACGGTGCTGCCGTCGGGCGCGGTCCACGGCACGACCACCTGCCCGGACCGCAGGACCGGCTCCGAGCGGCCCAGCACACGGTGCACCCGGAGTTGCCCGTCGGCGACGGTGATATCGGTGCCCACCGGATTCTCCGCGGCCGATATCGGCGCCGAGCCGGCCGCCGGAAGGTCGGCGGCGGCGACCAGCACACTCAGGTCCGGGGTACCGCTCTCGGTGCCGTGCTGGGCCCGCGCGCCGCCGGCCAGGAGCGCCACCATCCGATCGACGGCCACCGGGTCCCGGGTGCCGTCGTAGATCCAGCGGGTACCCAATACCCCGTGCTCCGCGGTACCGAGCAGCGCGTCGGGGTCGGCGTCGAACTGCGCATCCCGATAACTCAGTGGCAGGAAGTACGTGATGGGCTCGGCACCCCCGGTATCGGTCACCACCAGGAACTCGATTCCCACCGTCCCGGCCGGGTCGTCGAGCCGGAACCCGCCGACCCGCTGCAGGTCCTCCGCTCTCCCGGGGCCCGAATACCACGGGCGGCTCGGGAGCCAGCGGCCGAGCAACTCCAATTTCGACGGTGCCATGGTCGTGCGGTGGATGAGAGCCATACCGGAGATTGTGCTACGTCAGACGGCGTCGCCGGCGGATACCGGCGCGGTCGGCGGCCGGGTGGCGCGGTCGGCGAGGAGATCGTCGAGCTGACGTTCGGCGCGTTCGGCACGAGCCAGGGTCTGGGTACGGGCGTGCTCCAGGGCCTCCATCCGCTGCGCGGCCTCCGCGCGCGCCTTCTCCAACCGATCTCCTGCTTCGGCGCGGGCGGCCGCGAGATCCGCGGCGGCGTTGCGGCGTACCTCGGCAAGCTCGGTGCGCAGGGTGTCGGTGTCCGCGCGCAGGCGTTGCAGTTCGGATCGCATCTCCTGGGCGGTCTGAGCCCGTTCGGCGGCGGACTGTTCCGCACGTTCCAGGGCGCGTTCGATATCGGCGGCGCGCTGGACGGCCAGATCGCGTTCGGCCGCCGCGGCGGATTCACGCTGGGCGCATTCCCGTCGCATCCGCTCGATTTCGGTGTCGGCGGCGCGCCGGGCCCGTGCCATCTCCTGGTCGCAGTGGTCACGCAGATGTTGCTGCTGCTGTTCTGATTCCGCGCGGGCGGTGCGGATCTCGTCCTCGGCCGCGCTGCGCGCCGCGAAAATATCGTCGGCGGCGCGAGTGGTGACCTTCTCGACTTCACGCAGGGCTTCGTCGCGGGCCCGTACGGCCGCGGCGGTGCGGGAATCCGATTCGGCGATACGCGCTTCCGCGTCCTCGGCCGCCCGCGCGGCATCCTCGGCGGCTTCTTCGGCCCGCGTGCGGGCGTCGTAGGCGTCGCGTCGCGACTGTTCGGCTGCGGCGGCGGCCATGTCGGCTTCGGCGATACGGCGGGCGGCATCGGCTTGCACCGCCTGGACCTGCGCTTCGGCGGCGGCCGGGTCGGCGAGGGTGTTCATTTCGGTGACAGCGGCGGAAAGGGTCGCACCGAGTTGGTCGGCGAGGGTGCGGAATTGGATGAGCAGTTCATCGGCGCGGAGTCGCGCGGTGGTCACCGGACCCTTAGTAGGTGTCACAGTGACGTATTCGGTTGGCGACTCCCCTTCCTGCTGGAGGCGCTGGCGTTCGCGCCATGCGCGCCAGCGAGTGTGGTCCGGGAGGTCGCAGTATTCCGAGGGCCGGCCGGGGCCGGTGGGCTTGGCGAGGGGGCGGGTGCAGCCGGGGTAGTTGCAGACGGTAGGCACCGGGGAATCGTAGCGTTGTTTCGTTGGCGTACTACGTATTTACACGAAACGTAACCGGGTGAGGTCTCGGCGAGGGTTCCGATGGCTCTACTGTCCTAACCTCCGATAAGTGAACATTATCGGAGGGTAGGACAGTAGACTGCGACGAGACCATCCAGCACACAATACGTTTCGTTGCGTTTGTCCAAACCAAACGTATTACGTAACGAAATTACCGAGGGGATGACCGTGACCGAATACGACACCGACCTCGCGCTACCCGATACCGTCCGCACCGAACTCCGGCGCGGCGTCACCAGCGTCCTCGTCGACACCGCCGCCCTGCGACAGGTCCGGGAACGCTTCGACAACGAACAGGCCACCGCACTCGGCCGCTACCTCACCGCCTCCCAGTCCCCGAACACGTTGCGCGCCTACCGCACCGACTGGATCGCCTGGGCCGCCTGGTGCGCCACCGAGAACCGATGCGCACTCCCCGCCGACCCCCTCGATATCGCCGTCTACCTCGCCGCCGCCGCGGACGCCCGCACACCCGACGGACGCCACGCCTACAGTCCGGCCACGCTGGAACGTAAGTCCGCCGCCATCGCCGCCGTGCATGCCGCCAACGGACTGGCCGCCCCCACCCGCAGCGACGTCGTCCGCCTCACCCTGCGTGGTATCCGCCGCACCCGCCGCAGCCGGCCCCACCGCAAACGACCGATCCTGCTGCACACCCTCGGCGAACTCCTCGACGGACTCCCCGCACCAGGCTGGCCCGGCGAACCCGCCCGCCGCCGGGACACACTGCTGCTGCTCCTCGGTTTCGCCGGGGCCCTGCGCCGCAGCGAACTCGCCGGCCTACGGCTCGCCGATATCCACTTCGGAACCGACCACGGCACCGGGGAACCGCTGCTGCTGATCCACCTGCCCACCACCAAAACCGACCCCACCGGCATCACCGAACAACATGTCGCGCTCCCGCGCGGCCGCCAGACCCACACCTGTCCCGTCTGTGCCTGCGCCGACTGGATGCGAATGCTGGCCGTGCACACCGAGAACCCGGCGAACCTGCGCCCCTGGGTCGAGCAACTACCCACCGCGGACCCGCGGATCCACCGCTGCCACGGCTACCACCCCGATCCGCGGCTGCGGCCCGATCAACCCCTGTTTCCCGCGATCAACCGGCACGGCGGGCTCGGCGCCACCGCACTGTCCGGGCGAGCGGTCGCCGAGCTCGTCAAACGCTACGCGGCACGCGCGGGCCTGGACCCCGCCCTGTTCTCCGGTCATTCGCTGCGCGCCGGATTCGCCACCCAGGCCGCCCTCGGTGGCGCCGCCGACCGCGAGATCATGCGGCAGGGCCGATGGAGCAACCCGCGCACCGTGCACCGCTACATCCGCACGGCCGATCCGCTCGCCGACAACGCGGTCACCAAACTCGGGCTCTGATCACGATACTGCGCAATGTCGTATCAGATGCAACACCATGGAAGGGGGTTGCCGAGCCGCCTGGTGCGGCCCATCTGGTACTCGCTGATGGTGTCGTACATCTGGATCCCGAGCAGGCGGTATTCCAGGCGATGTTGGACGGCTGGGAAGCGAACTCGATCCCTGAAGGACGATGGGACGATCCGGCCTCGGCTGACGTTGTTGCGGCGGATGGCCGAGTTCACGAATGCCTGTCCGTGGCAATGGGTCCCGGCCGATGGTGAGGATTTCATCACCCACTCTGCGGTCGGCGGACCGCAAGCGGCCGATCGTCATATCGACGGCCCAGGGATTCGAATTGGCGATCACGCTGTTCATGGAGTACGTCACCGATCGTCGCTACGGGTGGCCGTCGGTGTGCTCGCAGCGATTCGGGCAGGTGCCTCAGCAGGTCGGCCACCGTTATGCCTCCACGACGGCGATCTACACCGAGCTGCTCGACCGCATCGACGTCTGGCTCGACCACCTGCTGCGCGAACAGCCCGAACACCACGCGAAACTGCTGCGGCCCTTCATATCCTGGCAAGCGCTGCGACGCGCCCGGAATCGAGCGCGCCACCGGCCCATCACCAGGAACACCGCCACCTACGTCCGCACCCAGGTCACCATCGCCCTGAACTTCCTGACCTGGCTCGACACGGGAACCCAGACAAACTATTTCCTGTCCACCTTCATCGACTGGGCGAACAAGCGTGGCCGCTGGGACCTCACCCGTCCCGAGCCGGGCAGGCGCCGAGCCGGACACCTTCCTCGGCGAAGACGATCGCTGGACGGCCCTGCGGCGATGTCTGCACGATGCGAGCCTGCCCCTCGACATCCGCGCCGCTGGCATCTTGGTCTGCTATTCTGTCGCACCACACCAAGTTTCGCGCACCTGACCGTCACCGATCTGGAGCAGATGGCAGCAGACACCTACCTGCGACTCGGGGACTTCACCGCACTGCTGCCCCCGGCCGTCGCCGCAGTCTTCCACGCGCTCGGCAAAGCGACCACCGCACGGGAAACCTTCCACCACACCGAACCCCACGCCCGCTACCTGTTTCCCGGACGTTCCCCCGGCAGGCCGGCCGCTTCCCACATTCTCGCCCGCAAACTCCGAGCCCACGGCATCGGCACGTTGAGTTCACGCAACTCCGCCCGCGCGGCCTGGGCGCGCGAGATCCCCGGGCCGATCGCCGCCGATCTGCTGGGCATCGACATCAGCACTGCCACCCGCTGGGCACCACGGACCCGACGAGACTGGACCGACTACCTTGCCATCCGGGCCGCCGAACAGAAAACAAGCCATGACCAGTGATGCAGGAAAAACCCATCCGATCAGCAATATCCGCAGCTACTTGCTCCAAGAGTCGAACTCGGCCCTCCGCCGGCCGGGCTGGTTCGGCGCAACGATCACGCTCCGCCTGTATTTAGAAGCCATGGTGTTCGTCGACGGCTGTACGCAGACTCGACGATTGGCAGGCCAGTGAAGTACGTCAACCTCTCCGCCACCATCGGCGAGATCGACGGCGTGATCAGCCCTCAGGATTACCTCGACCGGCTGCCCGAGCTCTGTGCGGCGCTGCCCGACGGCGCTGCGGCCTACGCCGCCGAACCCGGCCACTACGACTTCAGCAGCGCGCGGTGCGTCCATGATCTGAAGCTGGACCAGATCATCTCCGGCGAGGATGGTGACGGCGCATGGATGCAGCTCGGATTCCGGCACAACTGCTGGAAGCACGAGGAAGATCTGACCATCCGCTACGCAGGCGTGACCGGCTTCACACTGCAAACCACATCAGATATGCCTCGCGTGACCCGACTCGGTGAGGTCATCCTGGACGAGGTGCTGCCGCACCCCAACGGCTGCGCCCACGAGATCGCCTGCCACACCGGTTCCATGACCATCGTCTGTCGGGACCTCACCGCAACCTGGGTCGAGGCCGACTGTCCGGACAAACCCTGAAAGCAGCAGACGCACCGTTCGCCTGCTGACCTTCATCTCAGCCACCGAGCCCTTCACCACCGAAGCGGAGCGCCTGCAGCCGCCCGAGACCCTCCGGACCGAGGAATAGTGCACGGGTGGAATAACACCACTGCACCAGTAGCCCGGTTCCGGTGACGGCGAGGTCTCGGTATGGCATCCGCCGATGTCGCGGGTGCGCATATCGGTCGGCGTCACGCGGGGGTCACGTCCGATAACCGCGATATACCGCCCGAGCTGGGCTTTTCGCGCCAATTTTTCTCCGAACGCGACCTCCGGTGCCGCGCCCGACTGTGCGAGGATATGAGCGCTCCACGAGTAGGTCCGTTTCAAACCCCCCTTTGGAAGGATGCTCAGATGGCGCAAGAAACCAGCACTGCCACCCGTTCCAGCAACGGAAGCAGTCAGCAGGAAATCCAGAGCCTGGACATGCTGCGCATGGGCCTGGATGAAATCCGGCAGGAATGCCAGAACGCGCGGCAGTACGCGCAGCAGGCACAGAACATCGCCCGGCAGGTGCAGCAGCAGGCCCGCCAGGTCCAGCACCAGTCGCAGATCGCGCAGAGCCAGGCCAACCAGGCCAACAACCAGGCGCAGCAGGCCCGCCAGCAGGCGATGCAGGCGCAGAACCAGGCGCAGCAGGCGCTGAGCGAGGCCGACCGGGCCCAGGCTCAGGCCCAGCAGGCTCAGAGCGAGGCCAACCAGGCCGCTCAGCGATGACCGTCTCCGCGGAACCACTCGACGAGACCGGCTGTCCGGATGTGGTGGACGCGGCGGGCAAATGGGTCCTGCCGGGAATGATCGATATCCACACCCACTACGACATCGAGGTCCTGAAGTCCCCGGCGCTGTCGGAATCGGTCCGGCACGGCATCACCACGGTGCTGCTGGGCTCGTGCTCACTGTCCACCGTGCATATCGACCCCACCGGCGCGGGCGATATCTTCGGTCGCGTAGAGGCCATTCCGCGCCGCCATGTGATCGATACGCTCGACGAGACCAAGACCTGGACCTCCGCCCGCGAATACGTGTCCGCCCTCGAGCAGCTGCCGCTGGGCCCGAATATTGCCGCCATGCTGGGGCATTCGGATATCCGGACGGCACGCCTCGGCCTGGACCGGGCCACCCGCAAGGAAGTCCGCCCCACCCGCGCGGAGCTGGCGGATATGGAGGCAGCGCTGCATGAGGCGCTCGACGCCGGATTCCTCGGTATGTCGGCGCAGCAGCTACTGTTCGACAAGGTCGACGGCGAGACCTGCCGTTCACGTACGCTGCCGTCCACCTATGCGCGGGCGAAGGAGCGCCGCCGCCTCAATGCGATCCTGCGCCGGCGCGGCCGGGTTCTGCAGGGCGGGCCGGATATCACGTCACCGCGCAGTCTCGGGGCGATGATCTTCAGCAGTCCGGGTATCGGGCGCCGCAAGCTCAAAACCAGCCTCCTGTCCGCCGCCGATATCAAGGCCAACCCGTTCGCCGTCGTCCTGATCGGCACACTGGCGCGGCTGGTGAACGCGCTCGGCGCGGATTTCCGCTGGCAGCATCTGCCCGTGCCGTTCGAGGTGTACGCCGACGGTATCGATCTGGTGATCTTCGAGGAGTTCGGGTCCGGCGCGGCGGCCCTGCACCTGGCCGACCGGGTGGAGCGCGACGCGCTGCTCGCCGACGAGGCCTACCGCCGCCGCTTCCGCAAGGACTACGACGCGAAATTCGGGCTGCGGGTCTGGCACCGCGATTTCTTCGACGCCCAGATCGTGAGCTGCCCCGACGAGGACGTCGTGGGTAGGACCTTCGGACAGGTCGGTGTGGACCGGGGTGGTCTGCACCCGGTGGACGCCTTCCTCGACCTGGTACTCGAACACGGCACCGAACTGCGCTGGCGCACCACCATATACAACCACCGGACCGAGATCCTGGACCGTTTCGCCGCCCATCCCGGGATCCAGCTCGGCTTCTCCGACGCGGGCGCCCATCTGCGGAATATGGCCTTCTACAATTTCGGCCTCCGCTTCCTGCGCCGGATGTACCGCGCCGAACAGGCCGGCACTCCGGTGATCCCGCTCGAGCGGGCGGTGCACCGGCTCACCGGCGAGCTCGCCGACTGGTACGACATCGCCGCCGGCCGCCTGCGCGAAGGCGATCGCGCCGATCTGGTCGTCATCGATCCGGCGGGCCTCGACGATTCGCTCGACGCCTACGCCGAGAGCCCGGTGGCCCAGTACGGCGGACTGGAGCGGATGGTCAACCGAAACGACGCCGCCGTCTCGGCGGTGTACATCGGCGGGCGGTACGTGTTCGGTGACGGCACCGCCGATCCGGCCCTGGGTAGCACCCGCACCGGACGCTTCCTGCGGGCCGGACAGCGCTGAGATCCTTCCGGAGGGGCCGTTGTTCGTCGGATCGGCGAACTTCTGGACGAGGAAAGGATTCTCGGCCAAGCGGAAAGAAGAACAGAAATGATAGATTGAGCGCCTATATTCTATCCTTCGGCCGGCATGGAAACCATGGCCAGCGCACGGATCCGGTGCCCACGCCGGGTGCGGCGCCGAAGCGGTAGGGCTGATCCGAATGGAAACAACGGCTGCGCAGTGGACCGAACTGCAGCAGTTGGACACCAGATCCCGCACGATCATCGACGCCGCGCGCGAATGTTTCGCCGCGCATGGGTTCGAGGAGACGACCATGGTGCGGATCGCCGAGGTCGCGGGCGTCGGCGTGGCCACCGTGTATCGTCGTTTCGGCACGAAATCCGCGATCGTCCGGTACGCGCTCATGGCCGAATCGCAGCGGCCGGCAATGATCGTCGCCGACGCGATGCACCGGTCCGCGGGCCCGGTCGGGGCGCTGGCGGATATGTTCGCCGCGTTCGTCGGTGAGGCCACCGCACCCAAACTGCTGACCCGCAGCCTGCGCGTTTCCGGCGCCCGCCGCTACCTCGCACCGCTGATGTATCCCCATCCCGTCAGCAACTGACCGGCCTTCAGGGGCGGGCCGATCGGCGGCGGCGCCGACCGGTGCGGATCAGCCGCCGGGCACGATCGTGATCGGCTCGCGCGGGGTCTCCTGCCGCGGGCGTGCCGGATCACCGTGTACGCGCGGTCCGCGGCCGCAACAGGTCCACCGGCCGGGGCAACGCGAGCCTGGGACATGGCGACTCCTAGCGCGGGCGGCCCCGCGCCATCGAGGAGGATCAGGCGCGCGTCACCGACACCGGGACGCCGTTGAACACGGCGTTTCCGGACGGGACGTCCAGCACCGAATCGTCGGTCAGCGCATTGGCGTTGACGCCGGCGTGCTGTCGCGCCACCTGCTGAGAACTGGTCGCATGCCCCCAGCCGTGTGGCAGGCTCACCACTCCCGGCATGATCGAATCGGTGGGCTCGATCGGCACCGTGACCGACCCGGCCGCGGATTTCACCAGCGCCCGCTCCCCCAGTGCGAGCCGGGCGATATCGTCGGGATGGATCTGGAGGGTGCAGCGATTCGTCCCGCCCACCAGCCGCGGCGCATTGTGCATCCAGCTGTTGTTGGAACGCAGATGGCGGCGCCCGATCAGCACCATCTCCGCCGGTGCGGTCGCGAATCGGGCACGCAGGCGGTCCAGATCGGCCAGTAGCGCCGCCGGCGCCAGCTCTACCGTCCCCGAGGCGGTGCGCAGGACTTCGGCCAGGCGCGGACGCAGGGCACCGAGGTCGAGACCGTGCGGATTATCCAGCAGGGTTCGCAGATTCAGGTGCCCGCCGTTCCATTCGCCGTAGCGTCCCAGCCGCAGCATCAGGTCCAGACGCTGCTCGGTACTCGTACTACCGGTGAGCTCGTGTCGTCGCTGTTCGACACCCGCCTGCCGCAGCGTGGTGCCGAGGACGAGCTCGTCGAACGCGGCCAGCGGATCGTAATCCGCGGCCGGGTTGTGCGGCAGGCCGCTCACCGCCGCCGCCAGCCGGACATAGACCGCGGCCTCCGACGGTCGGTCCCCCAGCGGCACCAGCGGCGGCGAGAACCGGGCGTAGTTGCGGACCGCGAACTGCAGCAGCGCGAAATCGTAGTGCGGGGACTGCACCGGACGCGGCGGCGGCAGGATCACATCGGCGTGCCGGGTGGTCTCGTTGAGATAGCAATCCAGGCTCACCATGAAGTCCAGCCCGGCGAACGCGGCGTCCAGCCGAGCGCCGCTCGGCGCCGACAACACCGGGTTGCCGGCCGCCGTGATCAGCGCCCGCACCTGCCCGTCGCCAGGGGTGGTGATCTCGTCGATCAGGGTGGCCACCGGCAGTTCACCCATCGACTCGGGCAGGTCGCGTACGCGGCTGCGCCAGCGGCCCGGCCGGAACGGTTTGGTGCGCACGATCCCGCGGACCGCGGCCGTCGCGAACATGGCGCCGCCGGGAGTGTCGAGATTGCCGGTGAGCACGTTGATCACGTCCACCAGCCACTGGGTCACCGTGCCGAATTCGGCGGTGCAGGTACCGATCCGGGCGTACACCACCGCGGTCGGAGCGGTCGCGAGTTCACGCGCGAGCCGGCGCACGGTCGCGGCGGGCACTCCGGTGCGCACGGCCACGGTCTCCGGATCGAATTCCGCGGCCGCGGCCCGCACCTCGTCCAGGCCCGTGACCGCGATACCGACGTCGGTCAGCCCCTCGGCGAAGAGGGTGTGCACGATCCCGAACAGCAGATACGCGTCGGTGCCCGGCCGTACGAAGAGGTGCTCGTCGGCGCGGGCGGCCGTGCGGGTGCGGCGGGGATCCACCACGACCAGGCGGCCGCCCCGCGCCCGCAGCGCCTGCAACCGGCCCGGGAAGTCCGGCGCGGTACACAGGGAACCGTTCGACTCCAAAGGGTTGGCGCCCAGTATCAGCACGTAATCGGAGCGGTCCAGATCCGGGACCGGGACGGCGAGCGGATCCCCGAACATCAGCCCGCAGGCCACCTGTTTGGGCATCTGGTCGGCGGTGCTGGCGGAGAACACGTTCTTCGTTCCCAGGGCCCGGATCAGCGCCGGCGCGTACAGGGTTCCGGCGACGGTATGCGCATTGGGGTTGCCCAGATACAGCGCGATCGCCTGAGCGCCGTACTCGGCCCGGATCGCCGGGATGCGCGCGGCGATCAGATCGAATGCCTCCGCCCAGCCCACAGTCCGCCACGAGCCGGTGGCACGGTCCCGGACCATGGGTTCGGTGAGGCGATCGGGGTCGCCGTCGAGCTGCCCGAAACTGGCCCCTTTGGGGCACACGAAGCCCTTGCTGAACGGATCCAGCTTGTCACCCCGCGCACCGGTCACCCGATCCTGCGAGTCGACGGTCAGCTCCAGACCGCAGGCCGCCTCACACAACGGGCAGGTGCGCAGTAGGTTCCGGACGGCGGTATCGGGTGCGGCAAGGTTCGGTGCGACCATGCCACCATCATCACTCTTTGAGACACCGGACAGAAGGTGTATTGAGAGAATTCGAAGAGATCTGTCGCAAGCGCGGCCCGGGTCACCAGAGCCCTGGGCCCGCCGATCCGGAGGCGCCTTCAAGGGGCACCACCACACCTTTCGCCGCCGATTCGCGGGCCGCCTCGAGGACCCGTAGGCCCGCCAGGGCGTCGGCAGGGTCGACCGGTACCGGCGCACCATCCAGGACGGCGGCGGCCGCGGCCGCGTAGAAGGCGGGGTAATCGCCGGGCAGGGTGGGGTACGGGGCCGGGTTGTCACCGGCGCCGAGCACACCGAAGTCCGCTTGGCCGGCCTCTCCCCACGGCGTCCCGTCGCCCGGGCGGTGCCCGGCGCGTAAGGCCGCCTCCTGGGGGTCCAGTCCGTGCACTACATAGCCTGCGCGGTCCCCTAGGACCCGGAAGCGCGGGCCCAGCAGCGGGGCCACCGCGCTCGCCCACAGGTGGGAGTGCACACCGCCGGTATGGGTCAGGGCGAGGAACATATCGTCGTCGGTGCTGACCCCGGGGCGACGGCGGGCCAGTTCGCAATAGACGCTCGCGACCGGACCGAACAGGGTGAGCGCCTGGTCGACCAGGTGACTGCCCAGGTCGTACAGGATCCCGGCGGCATCGCCCGGGCCGCCCAGTTCACGCCAGCCGCCCTTGGGCACCGGACGCCAGCGCTCGAACCGCGATTCGAACCGGCGCACCGGGCCCAACGCGTCCTCGGCCACCAACCGGCGCACCGTCCGGAAATCGCCGTCCCAGCGCCGGTTCTGGAAAACGGTCAGCACTCCCCCGGCGTCCCCGGCGTAGCGCAGCAGATCCTCGGCTTCCGCGGCGGTCACCGCGAAGGGTTTGTCGACCACCACCGCCACGCCGGCCGCGAGCGCCCGCCGGGCCAGTTCGGCGTGCACGCGGTTGGGTGCGGCGACCACGACCACATCGATCCCGGACATATCGGCGAAAAGACTGTCGGTATCGGGCAGTACGCGCACCCCGGGGTGCTCCTGTCGCGCCTGCTCCGCCCGCTGCGCCGAGCCGGTCACCACCGCGGCCAGCCGGAGCCGGGGTTCGGCGGCGACGAGCGGGGCGTGGAACACCGCCCCGGCCAGCCCGTACCCGATGATGGCGACTCCGAGACTGCTCATACCCGCCGACGTTACCCGGCGAGCGCGTTCATCCCGCGGAGGTCAGGAACGACAACCGCACCTCACGATCCGGATTGTCGATATTGATATCGACCAGCGCGATGGACTGCCAAGTGCCCAGTGCCGGTTCGCCGTCCAGGACCGGAACGGTCGCGTACGGGGCGATGAGGGCGGGCATCACATGAGAACGGCCGTGTCCGGGCGACCCGTGCGCGTGCCGCCACCGGTCGTCGGCCGGGAGCAGGTCACCCAGGGCGGCCAGCAGATCGTCGTCACTGTGGGCGCCCAGTTCCAGGATCGCGATCCCGGCGGTGGCGTGCGGAACGAAGATGTGCAGGAGACCGTCGCCGCCGGCGTCGTTCGCGAACGCCCGGCACTGCGGGGTGATGTCATGGACCACTTCGCTGCGGCCGGTGTGCACCGCGATGACTGTGCTGCGCATATCCGGGCAGCCTACGCGGGCCCGGCCGGGCCGGCCGCGGGACGCGCGCCACGGATCCGGTAGCGCTCGGCGAGTCCGGACAGTACGGGTGAGCATCCGGCGTCCAGCCGCCGGTCGGCGAGGCCGTCGCTGCGCGTGGCGCCGCGATTCACGATCACCACCGTGCCGCCGTTGCGGGCGACCCGGTGCACGAAACGACGACCGGACAGCACGGTCAGGCTGGACCCGGCCACCAGGATCACATCCGCCGCGTCCACCATTTGGTAAGCGGCCGCGACCCGTTCGGGCGGCACGCTCTCCCCGAAATAGACGATATCGGGCTTCCACATCCCGCCGCAGCGCGCACAATCCACCATGCGGAAACCGCTGGTGTCCTCGACCACGGCGTCGGCGTCGGGAGCCACTTCGAGTCCGGTCACCGAGGCGGTCGCGAAACCCGGATTGGCCTGCTCCAGCTGTTCGGCCAGCGCCATCCGGGAAATGCGCGCTCCGCAACCCAGACAGCGCACCTGGGCATAGCTGCCGTGCAGGTCGATCACCCGGCGGCTACCCGCCTTGGTGTGCAGCAGATCGACATTCTGGGTGATCACGCCGGTGACCGTGCCCCGGCGCTCCAATTCGGCCAGTGCCCGGTGGCCGGCATTGGGACGGGCGGCGTCCATGTACCGCCAGCCCACATGATTACGTGCCCAATAACGCTGCCGGAATACCGGATCACCGACGAACTGCTGGTAGGTCATCGGCGTCCGTGGCGGGGCGTCCGGTCCGCGGTAGTCCGGGATACCACTGTCGGTGGAGATCCCCGCGCCGGTGAGCACGACCGTGGATCGGTCACCGATCAGCTCGACGAGATCGTCGAGGGCATCGGACCAGGCGGCCGGGTACGGCGGGGTGAGCAGTGCCGTTTCGGGCATGCCCCGAGCGTACGTGCCGGTCCGGCCCCGGCAACCCGGGGCCGGAGAGCACCGGTCAGGTCTGGACGCCGGCGAGTTTGCCCGCTTCCGCATCGAGACCGAGCATGGCCAGCAGATTGCGGCAGTCGGCCGCATCGGTGGAGTGGCCGGCCACGATCCGGGCCGCGACAGCGCTGCGGCGAGCGACCTCGACGCGTTCGGCATTGCGGATTTCGGCGAATTCGGCCAGATCGGCCTCGGGAAGAGCGTGTTCGACAACGGTGGGACGGCTGGATATGCCAGGCATGGGTCTCCTTCGAGTTGCCCGAAGCCTACGCCGAGGACCGGCGACACACAGCACAACCGAAAACTGGATCCGGCCGCTGGAACGCCCCGCCCGACCAGTACACGGACCGGTGTCACGGCCGCACCGCCGGGCATCGGAACCCAGAAGAGTTGGGCGGCATCGGATACCGGAAACGACATGCCGAACGATTGCCGGGATCGATAGCAGTCGATCAAGTAGTGTGGGACAAGTCATAGAGCGACTACGGGGCCACCGTCGCGCCGATTCGGTGTCACAGGTGCGCCGATGTCATTTTTGCGGCCCTTGTTTTTTATGACACAACTCCTCTAAATTCACCTCCTGCACGTTCGCCAATTTGGAATGCTCGTGTTCCGCTGTTGCGGGGGCGGGATTCCACCCCAGCGAGGAGGTTCACCGGTGGAGATCGACCACTTCAGCCATGGCTGGCTCACCCCCGTGGTCGCATACATCATGTCGTTCACCGGATCGTTGCTCGCGCTACGGTGCATGAGCCGCGTACGCAGCGGATCACCGTTCGACGGCTGGCTGATCGCGGCCTCGGTCGCCCTCGGCGGCACGGGCATCTGGGTCATGCACTTCATCGCCATGCTGGGTTTCCGGATCGACGGCGCCGCAATCCGGTATGACGTACCCGTCACTTTGGTCAGCGCCGTGATCGCCATGGTCGTGGTCTGGCTCGGGCTGTGCCTGGCCCAGCGGCGCCGACTGGGCGGCCAGAGCTTGCTGGTCGGCGGCGTGGTCACCGGGATCGGCGTGGGCGCGATGCACTACGCCGGTATGTACGCCATGAAGACCGATGTGGAGATCGGTTACGAGTGGTCGACCGTGGCGTTGTCCATGGTGATCGCGGTGATCGCCGCGACCGCCGCGCTCTGGTTCACCCTCAATGTGCGCGGCGCGCTGGCCACTGTGGGCGCCGCCCTGGTCATGGGCGTCGCCGTGGCCGGTATGCACTACACCGGTATGTACGCCATGCACCTGGGCGAACAGCACCATATGATGCCCACCGGCGCCGGCGCCGCGCAGCTGCTGACCCCGCTGATCGTCGGTGTCAGCCTGCTGACCGTGGGCATGCTGTTCCACCTGGGCCTGACCGAGGTGAGCGGCGGCGCGGCCCTTACGCGCCACACCGCCGCCGACAACTACTGGCCCACCCGCGACTGACCGGAAATCGTACACATCGCGACATTTCGTCAGATTGACCGAAATGCGCCACTGTGACACGACCCGTGCCGGATCCGCTGCCGTCTCCCCCGATAGGGTCATGGGGTGCGGCAGCGGATCATCCTGGACGTGGACACCGGCGTGGACGATTCCCTCGCCCTGCTCTATCTGCTCGCCAGCCCGGACGCCGAGATCATGGGGATCGCCTCCACCGCCGGCAATGTGCCCGCGGCCCAGGTCGCGATCAACAATCTGGCCTGGCTCGAGCTGGCCCGGGCCCCGGAGATCGAGGTGGCCCTCGGGGCGGCCGAACCGCTCGAGATCCCCTTGCGCACCACCGAGGACACCCACGGACCGCACGGCGTCGGCTACGCCGAACTCCCCGCCCCGACACGGCGCATCTCCGATCGCGGCGCGGCGCGGATGTGGGCGGATCTGGTACGCCGCCATCCCGGGGAGCTGATCGGGCTGTGCACCGGACCGCTCACCAATCTCGCGCTCGCCCTGCGCGAGGAACCCGAACTGCCCCGGTTGCTGCGCCGGCTCGTGATCATGGGCGGGGCGTTCGACCATCCCGGCAACACCACACCGACCAACGAGTGGAACATCCACGTCGACCCCGAGGCCGCGAAGATCGTCTTCGACGCCTTCTCCGCCGCCCCGCCGGACCGCCGTCCGCTGGTCTGCGCCCTCGATATCACCGAAACCATCGAGATGCGGCCCGCCCATCTGATCGGACTGGCCGAGCGGGCCGGTAGTCATCCGGTCGAGAAGGTATCGCCCACCGACCCGCCCACCGCGCGTTCGGCGGCGAGCAATCCGATCATCCGGTACCTGACCGACGCGGTCCGCTTCTACTTCGATTTCCACCACGGGTACGACCTCGGCTATCTGGCCCATATGCACGACCCGTTCGCGGCCGCGGTGGCCCTGGACCCGGCGCTGGCGCGCACCCGGCCCGCCACCGTGGACGTCGAGCTCACGGGCACACTCACGCGGGGCGCGACCATCGCCGACCGGGCCGGGATGTGGGGGCGGCCGCCCAACGCCGATATCGTCGTCGGCACCGACCCCGTGCGTTTCTTCGATCGCATGATCGCCCGGATCGGCGATCACGCGCGCACCGTGTATCCCGGCGAGCCGGTCGGCGAGCCCGTCGCCCGGCGGCGATGACATTCCGGCCCCCGTCCGATCCGATCGAGAGGTACGAACGTGAACTCTTCCGGAGCGAATGAGGTTCCGGCAGACGAGGCGTATCTGGCGGAGTTCCGGCAGCGGCTGGGTCTGCCGGGAATGATCGATGTGCACACCCATTTCATGCCGCACCGGGTGCTGCGCAAGGTCTGGGCGTATTTCGACGATGCCGGTCCGCTCACCGGGCGCCCCTGGCCGATCACCTATCGCGCCGACGAACCGGTCCGGCTGGAGACGCTGCGCCGCTTCGGGATCCGCGCGTTCACCGCACTGGTGTATCCGCATCGGCCGGAGATGGCGGCATGGCTGAACGAATGGACCGCAAGATTCGCCGCCGAGGTGCCGGAATGCCTGCACACCGCCACGTTCTACCCCGAGCCGAGTGCGGCGGGATACGTGGCGGCGGCGGTGGACCAGGGTGCGCGGGTGTTCAAATCGCATATCCAGGTCGGCGCCTACGACCCCCGCGACCCGCTGCTCGATCCGGTCTGGGGCCTCCTCGAGGACGCCGGTGTACCCACCGTCATCCACTGCGGTTCCGGCCCGGCGCCCGGCGCGTTCACCGGACCCGAACCGGTCGCCGAGGTGCTGCGGCGGTTTCCGCGCCTGCCCCTGATCGTGGCGCATATGGGCATGCCCGAATACCGCGACTTCCTCGACCTCGCCGACCGGCATTCCGGTGTTTCGCTGGACACCACCATGGCGTTCACCGATTTCGCCGAAGCCGATATCCCGTTCCCGGTGGCCGACCGCCACCGTTTGCTCGACCACGGCGACCGGATCATGTTCGGTAGCGATTTCCCGAACATCCCGTACCCGTACCGGCACGCCGTCCAGGCCCTGGAACGGCTCGAACTGGGCGACGACTGGTTACGCCGGGTCTGCTACCACAATGCCGCCGACCGGTTCGGCCTGTTCTGACGCCGATCTCGGCAGCGCCCGGCGCCGATGCGGGCCGGTGTCAGGCCGGTCGTTCCGTCACGACCCCCACCGGCGCGGCCGGCTGATTCGGAAACCTTTTCAGCTATCGAAGGCGTCCAGCAGTTTCTGCGCGGCCAGCGCCGCGGTCAGGGTCCCGTCCCGGACCTCGCGCTCCACTTCGCCGCGCAGCGCCTTCACCTTCGGGTTGTCCGCCAGCCGGCGGAGCAACTGGTCGTGCACCATGGTCCAGGTCCAGTCGACCTGCTGACGGCGGCGTTTCTCGGCGAACTCGCCCGCATCGGTGAGCACCCGGCGGTGTTCCAGCACGGTCTGCCAGAACTTCTCCAGGCCGACCCCTTCCAAACCGCTCATGGTGAGCACCGGCGGCCGCCACAGCGCATCGTGCGGATGGATCAGCCGCAGCGCCCCGGACAGCTCCCGGGCCGCCGATTTCGCCTCGATCTCGTGCTTACCGTCGGCCTTGTTCACCGCGACCAGATCGGCCAGCTCCAGCACACCCTTCTTGATGCCCTGCAATTGGTCACCGGTACGCGCCAGGGTGAGGAAGCAGAAGACATCGACCATATTCGCCACGGTCACCTCGGACTGCCCCACCCCGACGGTCTCGACCAGGATGACGTCGTACCCGGCCGCCTCGAGCAGCACGATCGTCTCGCGGGTCGCCTTCGCCACCCCGCCGAGGGTGCCCGCTGTCGGGGACGGCCGGATGAAGGCGTTCTCCTCCACCGACAGCCGCGCCATCCGGGTCTTGTCACCGAGGATCGAACCGCCGGTCCGGGTGGACGAAGGGTCCACCGCCAGCACGGCGACCCGGTGCCCCTGCCCGATCAGCTGCATACCGAGGGAGTCGATGAAGGTCGACTTCCCCACTCCGGGCACCCCGGTGATCCCCACCCGGTTCGACAGTGCCGCACCGGGTTCCGGGGTCACCCGGAGCAGCAGCTGCTGCGCCTGGTCCCGATGGTCGGCCCGGGTGGACTCCACCAGGGTGATCGCCCGCGCGAGGGCGGCCCGCTCACCAGAGCGGACCGCCTGCGCGAGTGCCTCCACGTCGACGACACGTGTGCTCATCCCTGGCTTGCGTCTCCGGAACCACTGTCGCCGGAACCGAGTTCGTGCCCGAGCGCGGCACCGAGCTTGCGCAGCAGGTCGATCGCCGCGTCGGCGATCACGGTGCCCGGCGGGAAGATCGCCGCCGCGCCCGCCGCGTACAGCTCGTCGAAGTCACCGGGCGGGATGACCCCGCCGACGATGACCATGATGTCGGGCCGGCCGACATCGGCCAGTGCCTGCCGCAGGGCGGGCACCAGCGTGAGGTGACCGGCGGCCAGCGAGGACACACCGACGACGTGCACGTCGTTGTCCGCCGCCTGGCGGGCCACCTCTTCGGGGGTCTGGAACAGCGGGCCCACATCGACGTCGAACCCGAGATCGGCGAAGGCGGTGGCGATCACCTTCTGGCCGCGGTCGTGCCCGTCCTGGCCCATCTTCGCGACCAAAATGCGCGGACGCCGCCCTTCGGCTTCGGCGAACTCGTCCACCAGATCCCCGGCGGTGGTGATGTTGGTGACCTTGCCGGCCTCGTCGCGATACACACCGGACAGGGTACGGATCTCGGCCTGATGCCGGCCGTAGACCTGCTCTAGCGCGTCGGAGATCTCGCCGACGGTGGCCTTGGCGCGCGCGGCGTCGATGGCCAGGGCCAGCAGATTGTTCTCCATCCCGCCCGCGGACGAGGCGGCGGCCCGGCCGAGCTCACCCAGCGCCCGGTCCACCGCGTCCTGATCACGGTCGGCCCGCAACTGTCGCAGCTTCTCGATCTGCTCGGCGCGTACCCGGGAGTTCTCGACCTTGAGGACCTCGACCTCGTGATCCTCGGCGACCTGGTACTTGTTGACGCCGATCACCGGCTGCTGACCGGTATCGATCCGCGCCTGGGTCCGGGCCGCGGCCTCCTCGATGCGCAGCTTGGGGATGCCCTCGCCGATGGCCTGGGCCATCCCGCCGTGCGCTTCCACCTCGGCGATATGCGCCCGGGCCCGTTCGGCGAGCTGATGGGTCAGCCATTCGACGTAGTAGGAACCGCCCCACGGGTCGATCGGCCGCGTGGTGTTGGACTCCTGCTGGATCAGCAGCTGGGTGTTGCGCGCGATCCGGGCCGAGAAATCGGTCGGCAGCGCGAGTGCCTCGTCGAGCGCGTTGGTGTGCAACGACTGCGTGTGCCCCTGGGTCGCGGCCATGGCCTCGATACAGGTGCGGGCCACATTGTTGTAGGCGTCCTGCGCGGTCAGCGACCAGCCCGACGTCTGCGAATGGGTGCGCAACGACAGCGATTTCGGGTTCTTCGGATCGAACTTCGCGACCAGTTCGCTCCACAGCAACCGGCCCGCCCGGAGTTTGGCGACCTCCATGAAGAAGTTCATCCCGATGGCCCAGAAGAACGACAGCCGCGGTGCGAACTTGTCGATCTCCATGCCCGCGTCGATCCCGGCCCGCAGGTACTCCACGCCGTCGGCGAGGGTGTAGGCGAGTTCGAGATCGGCGGTCGCACCGGCTTCCTGGATGTGGTAGCCGGAAATCGAGATGGAGTTGAACTTCGGCATCTTCGCGCTGGTGTAGGCGAAGATATCGGAGATGATCCGCATCGAGGGTTTCGGCGGATAGATGTAGGTGTTGCGGACCATGAACTCTTTCAGAATATCGTTCTGAATGGTTCCGGCCAGCTGTTCCGGCGCCACGCCCTGCTCTTCGGCGGCGACCACGTACAGCGCCAGGATCGGCAGCACCGCGCCGTTCATGGTCATCGATACGCTGACCTGATCGAGCGGAATGTGGTCGAACAGCTGGCGCATGTCCAGGATGGAGTCGATGGCCACTCCGGCCATTCCGACGTCACCCTGTACCCGGGGATGGTCGGAATCGTAGCCGCGGTGGGTGGCCAGGTCGAACGCCACCGACAGGCCCTTCTGTCCCGCCTGCAGATTACGGCGGTAGAAGGCATTGGAATCCGCGGCCGTGGAGAAACCCGCGTACTGGCGGATCGTCCACGGCTGGTTCACATACATCGTCGGGTACGGCCCGCGCACGAAGGGCGCGACACCGGGCACGCTGTCGAGCGGGAAACCGGCTTCGGCGACGGCATCACGATCGGCCTTGGTGAACACCGGCGGGACATCGATCCCCTCCGGGGTCGACCACACCAGCTGTTCGGGAGCGTAGTTGTTCGCCGCGGCCGCCTCCTGCACGAAGGAGTCACGGGCGCTCTGGTCGGCCTTGCCGGGCGTGAAACCCGGCTCGGTGAGCGGTACGTCGGCGAAACTGCCGACCTCCTGCTCGATTCGCTGTGTCGTCATCAGGCTCCTACCTTCTCCAGCAGGGCGGTCAGGGCGGCGACCGCGTCGATCCGGGCCGCCAGGAACCCGTCCGGACGCCGGGCCTCCTCGATACCGGTCAGGACCTTCTCCGGGCCGGCCAGCAGCACGGTCCCGACTCCGGCCCCGCGCAGTTGTTCCACCGCACCGGCCGCATCGGTGCCGTAGCGCGCGTCGGTTCCGCAGAGCACCGCGATCGCGGCTCCGGATTCCCGGGCCGCCGCGGCGATATCGCTTTCGGCGAGCGGCCCCGGGTTGATGGATTCGATACCGCCGGACGCCAGCAGGTTGGCGATGAAGGTGACCCGCACATTGTGCTCGGCCACCGTGCCCAACGGCACCAGCAACGCCTGCGGGCGGCGGCCGTGCGCCGCGAGGTAGGCGTCCGAGCGATCGCGCAGCGCGTCGAAAGCGGCACCGTAGCGCCGGCCGGGGCCGGCGGTGCGGGCGGCTTCCGACAGTGGCGCCTCGGCGAGGTTCGGGAATTCGTTCACCCCGGTCACGGCGGTACGGCGATGGGCGATATCGCTTTCCCGGCGGGTGTTCGTCTCGGCGATCCGGGTGGCCACCAGACCGGCGTCCAGCGCGGCCCGGTAGCCGCCGGCGGCTTCGATCTCCTGCATGAACTCCCAGGCGACGACAGCGAGTTCGTCGGTGTGGCGCTCGACGTACCAGGAACCCGCCCCGGGGTCCTGGACGTGTCCGAGATGGGATTCCTCGAGCAGCAGCAGCTGGGTGTTGCGGGCCATCCGTTCGGAGAACGATGCCGAGACCCCGAGTTCACCGGCGGGCAGTGCGGAATCGAACGGCAGCACGGTGACGGTATCGGCGCCGCCCACCCCGGCGCCGAAGGCGGCGAGGGTGGTACGCAACAGGTTCACCCAGGGGTCGCGCCGGCTCATCATGGCCGCCGAGGTCACCGCGTGCTGCGGGGCCGCGCCCTCCGACGGCGCGCCCAGCGCGTGGGCGACCCGCGCCCACAGGCGCCGCGCGGCCCGGAATTTGGCGATGGTGGCGAACTGGTCATCGGTGGCGCCGAACCGGAACTCCAGCTGCCGCAGCGCTTCGGGGACCGGCATCTCCCCGGCCAGCACGCGCAGGTATTCGAGTCCGGCGGCGACGGCCGCGCCGAGTTCCTGGGCGTCGGAGGCGCCGGCATCGTGGAAGACGGTGCCGTCCACGGTGATCGCTCGGACGGTTTCGGGCCGCTGTCCGGCGGCGACGGCCAGGGTCGTGGTCTCGGCGAGGCCGATATCCTCGGTTCCGGCGAACGCGCTGGTGAGGGGTGACGCACCGAGAGAGACCCGGATGGCGGCGCGATCGGGCACCGAGTACCGGTCGAGCACTTCGTAGACCGTCGCGGCCGCGGCCGCGGTATCGGTCCCGGCATGCAGGGCCAGCGGCGCCAGCTCGAAGAGCAGGCCGTCGAGCGCGGCGGCGATATCGGCCACCGGCAGACCGTGCGCACCGATCCCGAGTTCCACGGCGCTCAGGCCGTTCTCCAGTCCGCCGGTGATCTCCCGGTGGGCGGACGCGGCGTCGGCGGCGCCGATCCGGGCACTGACGAACCAGCCGCGGTGGACATCGCGGGTGGCGTCGCCGCCGCGGACGAATGGGTAGGCGCCGGGCAGCGGCTGCTCGGGCAGTTCGTCTCGGCGCGTGTAGAGCGGCGCGATACTCAGCCCGTCGTAGGTGGACTGGTTCAGTAGCTTTTCGGGTTCCGCACCGAGTTCGGCCGCGTCGACCTTGCGGGTCTTGGCCAGCACTCCCGCCACACCCTTGCGCCAGGCGGGATATTCGGGCACCGCGGACGAGGACGGATCAGCTCCGGCCGCGGGCTCTGCAGCAATCGGCATACCCTGTTCCCTCATTGTCGTTCCAGTACAAGCGCACCACTGGTGTGCGCGGGTACCTTGGCATCCGCCCAGCTCAGCGAATACTTTGGTTAACGAGCATTCAGCCCGCTCCTCCGATGCTAGCGGGATGCCCGTACGGCATCGTCCGTGGCCACCACTACCAGCGAGTAACCTCCCGGCGGCGAACCTCGTCGCGCCTGTTCACCGGTATCCGGGGGCACGGCCCTCATGGAACACCCCTGCGACGGGCGAGCGGGCACAGCAGCCTCCGGTCCCGATCGCGGCGCGCGCGGCGTCGAGGACAGCGGAATCGACTTCCTGCGGCAGGGTTGGCCTTGTGTATCTCCGCCGCTGCGACGTGTATCTCCGCCGCTGCGACCCGCCGGCTTCGCGCCGCGGACGGTCCCGTCCGCCACTCGGGGAACGCGACGGCCCCGGCCCGATCGCTCCCGCACTGCTCGGCGAGCCACTGCCGGGCGACCGGTAATCTCGGCCGGTGTCCCGAATGCTCCGCGACCGGCGGCTGGTCCTGCTTCTGTGCGGCGCCGCGCTCGTCTGCGCGGCCGCCCTGCTGACCCCCCTGCCGAGCCCCGCGCAGATCCAGCAGTGGGCCGAGGAGGCCGGTCCCTACTTCCCGGTACTGTTCTTCGTGGCGCACACCCTGATCACCATCGCCCCCGTCCCGCGCACCGTGTTCACGGTGGCCTCGGGCCTGCTGTTCGGGCCCGCGGTGGGGCTCGCGGTGGCCGTGGGCGCCACCGTGCTCAGTGCCGCCGCCGCGTTCCTCCTGGCCCGCGCCTACGGACGCGATCGGGTGGGCGCGTACCTGGACCATCCCACCGTGCGACTCGTGGACGAACGCCTGCACCGGCGGGGCTGGCTCGCCGTGGGCGCACTCCGGTTGATCGCCTTCGCACCGTTCTCGGTGGTCAACTATTCCTGCGCCCTGTCCTCGATCCGCTTCTGGCCGTATCTGGGCGCGACGGTCGTCGGGATCCTGCCCGGCACCGCCGCGACCGTCATCCTGGCCGACGCGCTGACCGGGGGTACCCATCCGGTGATGGTGGCGGTCTCGATCGCCTGTATCGCCGCCGGACTGCTGGGCCTGGTGATCGATCAGCGGTGGAAACCGGCAGTGGCGGATCCGGTCACCGTCCTCGACTGACCGCCGGAGCGCGACACCACGCCACCGATTCATCGGTCACGCCGAGCTACCGGCCGGGCCCGCCACCGGAGTACCGGTCACCGTGCCGTTGGACGAGGCCGAGATCGCACGGCAGGCCGCCGGGATCACCTTGCACATGAATCTGTACCCGGACGTGGGTCGCTGCCCGGACGACCGGGTTCGGGCACGGAACGGTGCCGCGCGAGGTACGCATCGGCTGGTCGGGAACGCCGCAGACACCGGGGGTGATCTCGGATCTCCTGCCGCCTATCCTGGAGGAGTTGCGGATCTACGTGCCGGACCGGCCCTCGGCGGCGGGTCAGGGCTGATCCGCCGTCTCGCGGACCTCCAGCGGCCATCGCTCGAAGTCCGGCGGTTCGGCTGCTTCGCGGATCGTGGCCGCGTGATCGATGTAGTAGCCCACATGGGCCGCGTCGGGATTGCGCCGGCCGGCCTCGGCGAGCCAGCTGTGCGCGCAGCGCAGTACCTCGGCGACGTCGTAGGCCGGGTCGCCGTCGAGGACCAGATCGCCGTGCTCGGGTGCGACCAGCACCGCGGCGCCGAGGTGCTGCAGACACCGCCCGATACCGTTGTCGTCGGCCAGCTCCCGGTAGACGGTCAAGGCGCGCTGCCAGCAGCGCAGCGCACCGCGGGGTTCACCGCGCGCCCAGGCGACCGCCCCCGCGACCTCGTGTACCCGGGCCCAGCCGTCGGCGTTCTCGTCGTCCCGGGCGCGCAGCGCGGCCAGCTCCAGCCGATCCTGGGCGGCGTCGAGACGGCCCTGATGGATATGCGCCACCGCCAGGTCGGTGAGCACCCGCACCTGGTTCGCCAGATCTTCACGCGGTAGCCGCCACCAGGCCGCCCGCAATCGGTCCACGGCGGCGGCCAGTTTCTCGGGGGTGTCCGCCGATTCGAGCAGCGCCAGCCCAGCGGCGTGTTCGGCCCGGGCGCCGACCCCGGTCGCCCGGCGCCACCACGGTCGCCACCGCCACGGTGGTGGCTCGTCGGCCCGTCCCGCGCGCAACTGGATCGCCCGGTGGTGACCACCCAGCACCGCCGGCCCCAATTCGATCAAATCCTCTGCGACCGAACGTATTTCGCTGTTGTCGGCCGGACCGACGGCATACCAGGTGCCGAGCGCGTCACCGATGCGAACCAGCTGGGCGGCCGTGGCCGGTGGGATCGCTGCGGCGAAATCCCCACGGCAGCACTGCCGCACCAGCGCGCGCAGGCGCGGCTCTTCCACGGCGAACCAGCGGCGGGCCTGCGGCCCGAACGGCACCGTGGTGGCCCCGATGGCCCAGCCGGTGGCCCGGTCGGCGCTGTGGCGCAGCAGTGCGAAAAGGGCCGCCTGCCATATCGGCCCGGCGATCACGGTGCTGCGGTCCGGTACCTCTGGCGCACGGTCGAGCCGGTAACGCTGGGTTGTGTGGCAGACCAACACCCGGTCCGAGATCAGCTGTTCCAGCAGACCGGTCGCGGTCCATCGTTCGCCCAGGGCGATCGGCTGCTCCCCGGCCGCGGGGCTCCCGATATCCGCGACGAGGGCCAGCTCCATCCCGACCGCCGTCAGGATCGCTTGCACGGTGGCGGCGTCGTACTCGGTCACCGGCAGGGCGTGCAGCGCGGCTGCGACCGGATGGTCACCGAGATCGTTGTCCGCGCCGGCGGTGTCGCCGCCGGCGAGCG
>NZ_JBKOOL010000061.1:0-30295 GCF_046764065.1 Nocardia sp. NPDC002869 | reverse complement strand
GTGCCTCCGGCCGACGGTCAGCGGTTCAACTGTCCGAAAGCCGGTCGACGACGCTCGGCCGTCGGTGTTCGCGGCACCGCGTGTCCTTACTGCGCCGCACACCCCGGGGCCTGTGGGGTGCCGGCGAAGCGGTCGGCGAGGTAGTTCATGCCGCCGAGTGCTTCACCCGCGCCGGCTCCGATACGTCCCGGGATCAGCGAGCGAGTCGCGGTGAGGGTGGCGCCGGCGGCGCAGTAGGCATCGACAAGGGCGGTGTAGCCGGCGACGGGGATCTTCTCGTCGGAGACACTGTGGTACAGGTAGAGCGGCGCGTCGGGGGCGGTACCCCCGAGTTCGTTGGGGACGGCTGCCGCGCGGAAAGCGGGATGCGTCGGCAAGTTGGGCACCGCGGCGAGGTCGTCGATGTGGGTATCCGGGTACTTCTGGGCCAGATCCGCACCGCAGGCGGATGTATCCGCGGTTCGCAGCGCACTGCGCCCCTGGTCGTTCAGCAGATCGGCCGGCCTGGAATCGGGTTCGTTGCGGGCCGGCCCGAGCAGGATCAGTATCGCCCCCGCCTCACCGTCGGTGTGTTCGGCCATGGACGGGATATCGGTCGGGACGCCGCCGGCGCTGACACCGGCGAACCCCACGTCGGGTGCGTATTCCCGGCGCAGCTGCGCGGCCCACAGCGTGGCGAAGGCTCCACTCGAGTACCCGTGGGCCCCGATCGGGCCGGCGGCATCGAGCCCGGCCGGAGCGAAGGACCGGGCAGCCCGGGGCTGCGTTCCCGCAGAGGGCGCCTGCCGCTGTTCGAAAGCGGTGACCGCGACCGGACACGCCCGCCCCTCCACCCGGTTACGACAAGACGGCGACCGGTCCCAGATTTCGCAGCCGGAATTTTGGCGGAAATGTGACATATAAAATATGTCGTCAACTGTCTACGGCTTCGGGTGCCGAAGTGAAACCGCTCGGGCGGGTGGCCGGATAGCTCGAGATTTCAGCAATATCGGAGGGTGGTCGCGGAACGCATTGCCGCCGAGCGGGTTTGGCCGGCCATGCAATGCATGGGCCCTAACCTGCCCATTTGGGGGAACTGGGACCACTGGTCGACCGCCCCGGCCGGATGCCGGTGCAGCGTGGAGGGGCCGATCGCACCGGCCTCTCGCTTGCGGTGGATCTGCCGCACCAATACTGTGCCGACACAAGAGATGTCCTATAGGGGACAATCTCTCGGATCTGTCGCTGTTATCTTCATTGGAGTTCCCGGCATTGACCAAGTCTCTACCTTCGTCCGAAACCGATACCGCCGGATGCCCCTACTCCGTTCAAGGTCCGACCGGTGCCCCGCCACGCGTTGCTCTGTACACCGAGGAGTATGCCGCCGATCCGCATCGTGTCTTCGTCCAGATGCGTGACCGGTATGGAACTCTCGCGCCGGTGGAGTTGGCCCCGGGCATTC
Source organism: Nocardia sp. NPDC002869 (assembly GCF_046764065.1). Taxonomy (NCBI): domain Bacteria; kingdom Bacillati; phylum Actinomycetota; class Actinomycetes; order Mycobacteriales; family Nocardiaceae; genus Nocardia; species Nocardia sp. NPDC002869. The sequence continues at coordinate 28,854 of NZ_JBKOOL010000061.1, read as the reverse complement.
CGGCCACGCTGGTGCTCGGATACCACACCGCGATCGATATCTTCAACGACCCTGCGCACTTTCCGGCCGACGCGCGGTCGTGGGAGAAGACCGTTCCTGCCGACCACCCGCTCATGCCCATGATGGCATGGCGTCCCAATGTGATGCGTAGTACCGGACGGGAACATGCGCGGTACCGGCAGGCGATCACCGCCGCTCTCGACGGGGTGGATCTCTTCTCGATGCACCAGAACGTCGAAGAGGTTGCCGCGCCGTTGATCAACGGCTTCTGTATGGACGGCCGCGCCGAGGTGATCGGTCAGTACGCCTTCCCGCTGACGTTCCAGGTGCTCAACGCCATGCTGGGTTGCCCGGCGGATCTGGGGCAGCACATCGCCACGGGGATGGCCGACATGTTCGAAGGCGGCGCCGCCGCCACCGACGCGGACGCCAGGATCAACGAAGCACTTCTGGAGCTGGTCGCACTCAAACGCGCCGAACCCGGCCGCGACATCACCTCTCGTCTGATGGGCCATTCGGCCGGGCTCGGGGATGCGGAGATGGTGCACCAATTGGCCGTGCTCTACGGGGCGGGGATAGAGCCGCTGACCAATCTGACGGTCAACACCCTGCTTCTCATGATCACCGACCCGCGATTCATCGGCACCTCCTCACCCGGCGCGGCCCCTACGACCCGGGACGCGCTGAACGAGCTGCTGTACACGGATCCGCCGATGGCGAACTACTGCCTCAGCTACCCGAGGCAGCCGATAATGCGGGACGGAGTCTGGTTGCCCGCCGATCAGCCGGTCGTCATCGGCATGTCGGCGTGCAACAACGATCCGGTGATCCACTCGGGCCAGTACACCGACAACAACGCGCATCTCGCATGGGGTGCCGGCCCGCATGCCTGCCCCGCCAAGTCGATCGCCTATATGGTCGCCCAGAACGCGATCGACCAGTTGCTCGACGCGCTCCCCGAAATGCGGCTCGCCTGCTCGGTCGACGAACTGCGCTGGCGGCCGGGGCCTTTCCATCGCGCGCTCTCCGCGATGCCCGTGGAGTTTCCACCCTCGCCGCCGCTCGGACTGTGACCTCGTCGCGGTGCAGTCACTTGCGGCTGCACCGCGATGATCCGCACTGTTGCCGGTATGCCGTGACCCGGTCTCGCTGCCGGGGCATTTAAGATTTTCTACATTGAATGCCGTTGCGCCGCAATATTTCCGGCGATACGGGGCCGCGTTGCCAAGAGCGTCAGTGATAGCGCGGAACGATCATGCTGTAGCAGGCTTTGTCCTAGAATCATTCGTAGCGCTAACGAGCCCAGAACCGTAAGACCGCTTCGTATCCGCATTCTTGCCAACCATCCGCCGATCCCATGGATCGGCAGCGCATCGGCAGCACTGTCGATATTTTCGACATGTCCGACTCGCCGGTGACATCCAGCAGCGCGCAAACCCTTGCCGCATCGCACCGAGGAGGATGTCGTGTCTCAGCCCGTTTTCTTGGACGTCAGGCCGAGTAAGGAACGCATTTTAACCAGAGCATTCGAGCTCGCGCAAGAGGATCCGGCATTGGCGGAGCGTTTGTTGCGCGTGAACGAAGTAGCCCGAGGCATTCGAACGGTGGAGGTCTGGGTTACCGACGCCTGTAATCTGCGGTGCAAGGGCTGCTGGTTCTTCGAGCACGATATGGACAAGCAGAGCGTCGAGATTCGTGATCTGGACACGATCCGCGCGTTCGCCGAAGACCTGCGCGATTCCAAGAAGATCACCAGTACGCTCCTGATCGGCGGTGAGCCGGCGCTGGTCCTGGATCGCGTCCGCGTGTTCGCGGAGACGATTCGCAATGTCACCGTGGTGACGAATGGGACGCGGCCGATTCCCTATGACGGGCTGGAAGATCTCGCCATCGCGGTATCGCTGTGGGGCGGTGGTCCGGTAGACGACGAGTTGCGTGGTCACGGGCCCAACGGCCGGCGGATGAGCGGGTTGTTCGGCAAGGCGCTGCGCACATATGCCGGCGACCCGCGGGCCACCTGGGTCTACACGCTCAGCGAGGCCGGGATGCCGTACCTCGAACGAACCGTCGAGGCCATCGCCGCGAACGGCAACCAGATCAACTTCGGGTACTACAGCGACAACGGCACCGATCCCACTGCGCGACTACACAATGAAGAGCGGGCGATCGAGGAAATGACTCGCATGCGCGAGACCTACCCCGACACCGTCATCGGCGATCCCTACTACTTCCGCACGCTGGTGACCGGCCGCACGCATTGGGGTACCTTCGGTGCGGAGACCTGCCCCAGCATCAGCAACGATCACCCGGCGCATGCCCAGCGCCTGACCGAGGGTCACCCTATCGTCGGCCGCTTCAACGCGTACCGGACCGATCACAGTGTGCAGTACTGCGCCACCACCGGAGACTGCGACAACTGCCGGGACAGTCAGGCCGTATGGAGCTGGCTGCTGGTCAACATGCACCGCTTCCTCGGCGATCGAGATCGGCTGAACACCTGGGTGACGCTGGCGGAGAACTTCTATCGCCAGTACTACTGGTCCAGTTACCATCCCGCCCGGCAGGCATCACCAGCCGAATCGGCGGTCGGTGCCTAGAGAAGGCGATTCCGACCATGGCCCCAATGTCTCTGGAGAAGGCGCGGCTCTTCTCGGATGTCCTTCGCGGCGACCCCGGCGCCCGGATCCTCTGGGCACGGCCGGGGGCCGACCGGCATCGGCAATACGAAAAGGTCCGCGCTCGAGGTGCTCTGGCGACCAGCCGTCGCGGCCTGCTGTTCACCGCCGCCCACGGCTCGAGCCAGCAGGTGCTCACCGGCGGTGACTTCGGACCGGCGCCCATCGGGGCGTCGGCCCGACGCCGTCACGCGGCCGGCGATGTCACGCTGGTGCATCCGGTCGACGACTCCTTTCTGAAGCTGGAACCGCCGCGGCACACGGAGCTGCGGTCCCTGGTCGCTCCCGTGTTCCACCGGCGCGAACTCGCCGACCTCGGCCCCCGGATCGAAAAGATCGTCGGGCACTGCCTGAACGGGCTTCCTCGTGGCGGGCCCACCGATCTGATCACGAACTATGCCGAAGCCGTTCCCATGGCGATGATCTCGCAGCTCCTCGGGCTGCCGGATACCGAGGCCCCGCGCTTCGCGGCCTGGGGAAACGTGCTCGCCTCATTGCTGGACGGTGCCCGAACAGCGGAGGAAGGGCAGCGTTCCCGTGCCCTCGTCAGCGAGATGACAGCGTACTTCAGGGATCGGCTGACCCACGCCGACCCGGAGGGCCCCGGGCTCATCGCCGGCTTGGCGCAGCAGTGTCCGGCCCAACTGAGCCTGCGCGAGGCCATCGCCACGTGCAGCATGCTGCTGGTCGGCGGCTTCGGCACCACCACGCATCTGCTCGGAAACACTCTGCACACGCTGCTGCGGCAGCCGCACCTGCGCCCGGGCGATGGCGATTACACGGCGGTGATCGAAGAGTCCCTCCGCTTCGACACCCCCGTCCAGTACGTCGTCCGGGTCGCCAAGACCGATACCCGGCTCGCCGGACGGCCCATCACCGCGGGAACGCCGATCGTGGTGCTCCTGGCCGCGGCGAATCGTGATCCGGAAATCTTCACCGACCCCCACGTATTCGATCCCCTGCGCCGGGAACCTCATCGCCATCTCACCTTCGGTGCGGGGATCCACTTCTGTCTCGGCGCCGCGCTGGCCCGTGCGGAAGCGGCTATCGCTGTCCAACGCTTCTTCGAACGCTATCCGAACGCGCACGTCGCGGGGAAGGTGACGCCGCTGCGGTCCCGCGCGCTCCACGGGTTGCGCCGGCTGCCTGTCATCCTCGAGGAGTGATGTGAGGGCTTCCTCTTCGCCGTGTCGAGCCGCCGGAGCGGGCGCCGTCGCGGCGTTCGAGGGGTTGTGCCCGGTGGCCCTTGGTGACCTGATCGTCGGGAAGGTTCACATGCTGCTCTCTTGCGTGGTCGATACCGGTTGTCGCGGCCCGACCCACCATGGCAGCTGGTGCGATGGCGTGCCGGCGAGTGCGGCGTCGGCGTGACGTCGACCGAGTTCGATGGATGACTCGATGAATTCGCGGTCGAAGTACAGGTAGCTGAACAAGTCGCCGCGGCGCGGGCCGTCGCCGCCCAGCGCGCGGCCCAGCATCCGCAACTCCGCCTGACGCAGCGTCGGCCCGATTCCGCTCTGATGACGGCGTCGATCGGCGAAAACCTCTTCGGCCAGGTTGCCCAGGGTCGCTCGCGTGGGCGGTGTGAGGGGGAGGAAGGGGATGATCTTCTTCGGCAGCTCGGCCGTGGTGGCGGATTCGGTCGAGGCCACCAACGTGTTGACTTTGGCCAGCGTGCGCACATCCTCGATCATCCGGTCGACCAGCGCGGCATCCATCAGCCGCACGATGACGTCGTCCACGTCGGGCGGCAGGTTGGTCGCGGGTGCCGGCGATACAGGGTCGATTACCGGGTGGGTTGCCACCACCACGATCGCATCGGTGCCCAGCGCGATCGCTGGTTTGAGTGGCGCGTTGAGTCGTATTCCGCCGTCCAGATACCAACCGGCCCACGGTGGCGGATCGCTGACGTGTACGGGTGGGAACACGACCGGAATCGCCGCCGAGGCGAGCACATGCTCGGCGGTGATCTCGGCGGCCACATAATCGATCGGCCGTTCATCGTCGGACGGCGGCGGCGGTGCCGTGCCGGCGCGGTCGACGAATACCACGGTGCGATTGTCCGCACCGGATGTAGCGACCACAGCCAACATGGCCCGCCCGTCGGCGATATTGCGGCGCAGCATATTCCAATCGATGGCGGTGCGGGCCGTGTGGTGCAGGGGAGAAGTATCGAGCAGACCGGTCAGTTGTACTCCCGGTATACCCAGCAGCTGACCGGCAGCGCGGCCGGCGAGGCGAGGCAGGCCGATAGCCGGGGACCGGAACACGTCGTCGACGGTGATGTCGCGCCACACCTGCAGCGCCCGCTGGGCCTGCTCGTCCGGCGGCAGATGGGACAGGGCGGCGAAGACCGTCGCGTTGATGGCTCCGGCGCTGGTGCCGACGAAACGCACCGTGTCCACACCCGCGTTGCGCAGGCGCGGTACCAGCACCGAGAGCACGCCCGCCTCGTAGCCACCGCGTGCTCCCGCACCCGCGACGACGACGCTCACCCGGTGGGGAGGAGTACCGGACCGGTCGATCATCAGTGACCTCCTTTTGCTCCGGTGAAGTTCCTGCTCAGCAGTGCGTCGGGAAATACATGCCGCATTCTCAGGGGCGAATGCCCAGGTCCTGGCATGTCGCCGACGCCGGAAACGGGTACCGATCGCCTGCCAGGATATGAGCAATTCACCTTGTGGGCCGTCAGCGATCGGCCCCGCGCGTCGAGGCGCCGGTGACCTCTTCGCCACCGAACGGCACGTCGCCGAGCACCTCGGCGGCCGCCGCGGCGCCTCGTGGGCGTGACGGGCGTCCGGAACGGCGGACCGTAGGCCGGCGCGGGGTCGCGCGTCGCGCCGCGGCGGAGTCTTCGCTACCGGCCTCCGCTGTCCCGCATCGGCGCCACCGGATGGACGTCGGGCACCAGGATCGTCGTGTGCCACCGGTCGTCCTCCCACATCTGTGCCGGGAGAACCGAGTCCGGTCGGCGTTCGAGCGGTGTGGCCAGGGCGATCACCAGGGTGGTCCGTTCGATCAGGCGGCGCCGTGCCCGGTTCATCGGGCCGGAGATCTGCAGCACTCCCGGGCCGGGGCCCAGTGTGGCGGGGACATCCACCCGCAGCGGCGCCGGTCTCCACGTCGTGGGATCGTCGCCGCGCCGGGCGAGATAGGTGCGCGGAGCGTCCGCGGTGCCGAACGAGAGCGCGGCCAGCGCCCGGTCGGCACGGGGGAGGCCGAAGAGCTGCCAGAATCCCGCGGACAGCCAGGTACGGACCGGCAGTGCGATCGTCCGGTTGTCCCGGACGATCGCTGGGGGATCGATATGGACAAGGGTGATTCCACTCGTGCGCACCTGCATCCTCGCGCTCGATCGAACGGCCCTCATACTGAGGGAGAAGCGCTCGTCACAGTGTGCCCGTAGGGGACGGCCTCGAGCAGGGTGACCCGGAACTCGGTGCCATTGGGTACGCGGTAGGTGCGCTGTTCGCCGCGCCGGGCTCCGGTGAGCGCGGCTCCGAGGGGCGAGTCGGGGGAGTAGACCTCCAGATCGTCGTGGTCGCCGGCGCGGCTGCCGAGCAGGAATGTTTCGGTGTCGGCGGTGTCGTCGTAGCGGACGGTGAGCACCATCCCGGGTTCGGCGATACCGTCATCCGGTGGGTCCTGCCCGAATACAGCGTTGTTCAGCAGGTCCCGGATATGCGCGATACGAGCCAGGCGCTGGCGCCGAGCGGTGAGGCGGTCTTCCGGGTCGGCGTTCTCTGCCTGCCCGGCGGCTTCGGCGGCGAGCAGTTCGGCCAGTTCGGACCGGAGCTGTTCGTGTGCGTGCGGTGTCAGCCATACAGGCGAGCTATTGGTCATATCCGTCCTACAGGATTCGATCGGAAAGGAGTTCTGCCGTCGGGGCCGGGGGAGGAGAGGCCGCCCCGACGGCAGAACTCCGTGGAGCCGGGTACTCACGACACCGGCTCCACGGATGGGGAGATAGCCGAGGACTCAGCGGGGTATCGGGTTCTGCACCCGATACCGTGCTGTTCGTTCGCGGTCGAGCCGACTGGTTGCGCGCGCCATGCTCACCTCCACGTCGAACGATGCGCTGTCACAGCCATGATGGCCGGGGTGGCGGCGGGGCGCATGTCCGTCTGGCACAGTTTCACCCCCAGGAGTTGTTCGTTTTCTACAACCGGTGCTCAGTCATCCTCGAAAGCCGCGAGGTCGATCGTCATGGCGAGCCGGGTGCGTGCGTCTTCCAGCCCGAGCACCGCCACCTCGCGCATTTTCCGCATCCGGTTGCGGACGGTGTTCGGGTGGACGCCGAGGCCGGCGGCGGCGACCACCGGATCGCCCTGGGCATCGAGCCACGCCCGCAGGGTCGCGACGTAGTCCGTGGCATGCGCGCTGTCGTACCGGCGCAACTCCGCGACCGGCCCACGGGCCGGTATCCGGCCGGTCCGTGCCGCCGCCCGCAACCGCTGGAGCAGGATCTCACCCCACGATTCGTCGTAGGCCGGGTACGCGATACCCGCCGATCCCTGTTCGTGCAGTGCCAGGCACTCGTCCGCCTCCTGGCGGGAGGCCTGCAGGTCGGCGGCCGTGGCGGGTCCGCCGATCCCCGCCGACAGTGTTACGCGGGCCGGGAGCGCCGTGCGCAGCGCGGTCACCCAATTCCGTGCCGTCTGCACCCGGTCGCTGGGCAGGATCGTGTAGACGGTGTTGTCCGACAGAGTGCTGCGGCCCGGCCGCGACCAGCCGAAACCGAACGTGGCCTGCTCGAAGGCCAGCAGCAGCCCGGCATGCCGTTCCGCCGCGATCTGCGCGCGTACCGCCACGACACGTAAAGGGGCCGACGCCAACCCGAGCCGGCCGACCACGGTGGTGGCATCCGGGCTGCCTTCCAGCAGCCGGATCACCAGTTCGGATTCGACTTGGCGTTCGAGGTCCGCGCTGGCCCGCGACCGCAGCAGATGCAGGGCCACCGTCCGGGCCCCGTCGGCCAGCGCGGCCCGTCGGGCACCCTGCATCGGTTCGGTGCAGGTCACCCACACCGAACCCAGCAATTCCCGGCCCACTCGCACCGCGACCACCATCCGCCCGTCGAGCCCGTGCCCGGGGTCCGGTTCGACGAACACGGGCGCGTCGGAGTCCGCCAGATGCGTGGGGACACCGCGTGATTCGAAGAGCTCGCGCAGAGCAGCAGGTTGCCGGCGTTGCAGCACAGTCTCCTGCAGCGCTCGGTCGGCCACCCGCCCCAGCGTGGAATGAGCCATCACGCGCGACAGCGGATCCTCGATCGTCACCGCGCCGTCCACCGTGGTGGCCAGGCTGTCCGCCAGCGCGAAAAGATCCGTGGGACCGCGCCCGGATGCGGTTTCCCGCCCCTCCAGTACCAGCCCGTAGACCACCCCGGCGAGCTGGCTCCACGACACCGCGGGATCGACCATCAGTACCGCGACCCCGTCTTCGGGTCCGATCGCGGCCGCTTCACGGTCGGTGCCGGCGCCGCCGCGCACGAGTACCGCGACCGCTTTCGCCGCCCGCGCCCCGGCCACCGCCGCCCGGACGGAACCGGCGCCTACGGCGAGGAGGATATCTCCGGTCGCTTCTTCCGCCCCGGTCGCGTCGAACATCGCGACGCTGCGGATCACGGTCGCCCGCGATACCGGGCAGCAGCGCAATCGCACCCCGTACCCGCCCAATACGTTCACGAGATGGTCCAACCGAACCATGAACGACTCCTGTTCACCCTGGTCTCGTCACCGTGGCCGTGCCGGCAGTGGTATCCCGATGCCGATGCCGTACCGGCGGCCGGGGTCAGTCGCGGCCGATGGACCCGAACCAGCTCTCGGTGAGGGCGTCGAGCATCTCCGCCTACCCGACCCCCCACTGTCCGGGAGTCCAGTGCCGCGCGACGTGGTCCAGTTCGGTCATCGCGAGGACACCGCGGAACCGGCGCGTCCCGGCCGGAAACCGCCACCATGGCCTCAGGGTAGAGCACGACGGTTGCGTTCCGTTCCTCGTGCTCGCGCTGAATACATACTGATCACCTGCTCGACGGAACGTCGAGTGACCTGACGACCTGCTCGATCGAGAAGTGATCGCACCCACCACTGCCCGCAACGGCACCTTTCGCCCGGAGTTCCGGACCACGGGCGCCGAACAGTGTGGCCGGGAATGGTGTCGGAGGGCCGGGATACCCTCGGCCGTCGCTACCACCTGGGGCGCGACGGATCGAAGGAGGACCCGATGAGCCCCGAGCGCACCGTGCGCGAGGTCGTGGATCTGATCGTCGAGTTCGGGCTCGTCGCCCCGGAAACGCCCGCGCAGCGGACCTTTCTGGGCAGGCAGCTGCTGGTGGAATCGTTCGACGAGCCGCTGAGCTACTACGGGCACACCGAGCAGAGAGCGGTACTCGCCCTCCTCGAGGAGCTCGGAATCCGGTACACCTTCGACTACAAGACCTTCCGCCACATCGGCGAGAGCAGCCGTGACGAACGTCGGGAGTGGTACGAATCCGAACTGCAGTCCATCGCGGCATGCAGCCGTGGGATGGTGACCATCACCGACGTGCGGCTGGTGGAGAACGACGAGGAATGGAAGCTGCTGTTCGACAGCAACGGAGTGACCGACTCGTGGCCGGTGTACCCCGGTGACGACGAGGACCTGGAAGCCGCGCTCGTTTTCGCCACCTATGTCCCCGGGATCCACACCGGACTCATCGAACGATTCTGTTCCGTGGAACCCCTCGACGAAGACGTCAGCGGAGAAGCGGTTTTCGGCGATCCCGAAGCGCTCAACAGGCTGGGAGCCCAGTTCGGTCTCACCTTCGGACCCTAGGCGCGTGACCGGTTCCGGTTGCCCGGCGTCCGGCCGGGGCATCGCCGCCGAACCGGCGGACGTGCCCTCCGTGGCGGGAGCGCGGCCATCCGGGATCGCCGGTCGTGGCGAAGCGGACCCAGGCGGTGTGCATCTCCGTGGCCAACCGTGCCGGAGCTGCGGCCGGGCCGAGTAAGGCGCCCGGCCCGTGCAACCCCGGAAGCCGGAGGCAGTCGAATACGAAGGGGAGTTCCACCGCATGGGCGGCCCCGAACTCTCCGCCCAGAGCGTCCGATCGCCAGGCGAATTCGTAGACGAACGCATTGCCGTGCGCTACGGCAGCCCGGCGACCGCCCGTACCGAACAGCGCATCGCCGATAATCGCGGCGCGTAGCGCGCCGAAGGTAGCGTCCGGGTGCTGTGCCGGGTGACCCGCGCTCCCTGTGCCGGTGCGAACGCGCCGAAACCGTTACCGCTCTGCACGATCGCCCGCCGGAAGAGGCCCGCGGCCGCTTCGGAGGCGATCACCGCGCCGACGATCGTGGCGCCCGCCGACTGTCCGAAAAGGGTGACGTTTCCCGACCGAAGGAGGGTAGGCGATCACGCTGATTACCGAGCGGCAGAGCGGGTAGGCGCTGGGGAGGTGCATTGTGGCACCCGCCAGAAAATCGACACCGGAGGAACGATATTCGTATGACTTCGCGTGAAACCACCACTCTGCTGGCGCAACTGCGTGCGATCCGTGAACTGACCGATACCGAGATCCAGATCGCGGAAACCCGTATCGGGCAGGCACGGACCGAGGCAGTGCGCCGCGAGTTGTCCGAGAACGCCGAAAACGCCCGGGCTCGCGCCGAAGCCGTCGGCGCCGCCATTCGTGAACTCGGCGGCGTACCCGAGGTGATCGGCCCCTTCCTGGGCCGGGCCACCGCCGTGGTGAAGGCACTCATCGAACAGGCGCAACCGTTCGACGAGGCCCTGCTGGGCGATCTCACCCTGGAACACCAGCTTCTCGACCGTGCGCGGTACGTCAAGGCCCTGGCGACCAGCTCGGGGCGCAGCGATATCGCGGCGCTGGCGCAGCGACTGATCACGGCGCACTCCGCGACCGTGGACTGGCTGACCACTGTCCTGGCCGAGGAGGCGCTCGGGGGTCCGGCCGCGCTGCGCCGCACGCCACTACAGGCGGCGGCCGGGGCTGCCGTGAAGTTGGTCAATCTGCCGGTCACCTGGTCCGCACGCGGTGTGGACCGCGCGCTGGACACCGTCCGGGCCACTCCGCCCGCGCTCGGTGAACTACTGGCCCGGGGTGCGCACGCCGGCGATCTCGCCGCCCGGACGCTGACCGCCTCCCGCGATGCCGCGCTCGAGAGCGCCGAACAGGTGACCCGCCGGGAAGGTGCGGGTACCGCCGCCGGTTCGCTGCATTCGGTCCGCTCGGCCACCGGTGTGCTCGAACCGGGGGAGTTGCCCATCGCCGACTACGACCAGCTCAATGTCGGCCGCGCGGTCGCCGCGGTCAAGGCACTGACCGACCCGGCCGATATCCGGGCGATCGTCGCCTATGAGGAGGCGCACAAGAAGCGGCACGGTGTGGTCTCGGCCGCGCAGACCCGGCTCGCGGTCATCGCCCAGGAAGCGGCCGGTCTGAACTGACCGCCGTGTTCGCCGCGGCGCTCAGCCGGCGATCGACTCCATCCAGTCCCGCACCGCCGCCTGATAGGCGGCGGTGTTGCGGGCGAGATTCACCGAATGTCCGCTCCCGGGCAGCACGAAGGTGCGCAACCGCGCGGCCGGGGAGAAATGCGGTGCCTCGGCGGCCTGCAGGGTCGCCGTATCGGCACAGACCCGGGAGCACAGCACATCGTCGCTACCGTTGACCACGAGGACCGGAGCGGTGATCTGCGTGGACATCGGCGGCAGGGTGGAGGTCAGCCCGTCCGGATACTCCGTCGCGGCGAACACATCCTTGGTGGCTTCGTCCACGGCGACGACCTCGGGGTCGGCGGTCGCGGGCGAATGGAACGATTTCTCGCGCGTGCCCGGACGGGTGGTGAGATATCCGCTGTCGTAGCCGCCGCCGGTGAAGGCGGCATCCTGCTCGGCCGGCTGATAGGTGCCGATGATGCCGAGCGCGCCCGGAATGTTCAGGCCGTGCGAATAGCCGGTCAGGAGCACTCCGTCGACATCGTGATGGGTGGTCGCCTCCAACACCGCCACCCCGGAACTGAGCGAATGCCCGCCGGTGACGACCTTCGCGAAGGGCCGGGCGCCGGCGAGACCGGTGCGCAGCGCCCCGATGATTTCGTGCAGGGCCTGCGCGTCCCCGGTGGCGGTGACCCCGGTGCTGACCGGCCGGCTGCTGGCGCCGGTCCCGAGCCGGTCGACCACCAGCGTCGCGTATCCGGCGGCATTCATCGCGCGCCGGAAGTTGTAGATCTCCGGGGCGTGCGGGAAGTTCCAGTACGTACCGTTGTAGTTGGACCCCGGCATCAGCACCATGACGGTATCGGTGTCACCCCCTGCCGGTGTGCACAGTGTTGTCGCCAGGGTGCCGCCGGCGCGCAGGGGGAACGCGGTCGGCGCGCACTGTCCCGGGTCTGGTTCCGCGGCGTGGGCGACGCCCGGCGTCAGAATTGCGAGAACGGCTACCACAGCGGCCGATATGCGTACCGTCGGACGACGCATACGCCGCGATCGCTGCGGACGGCCGAGCGGAAACCTGCGAGCAGTCATATGCCCGGGACCCTAATAGGAGCTGCCTTGGCGTGCAACGGATGTGGTGACCACGGGGCCGGAACCGGTGCGGGAGCGGGTTTACGGATCCGCGCGTGCACCCGCGGCCGCCGACCGGGAGAGCTAGGATGCGAGCGTGAAGAGGCGGGCCGTCCATTTCGTCGGAAGCTTTCCGGCCGTCGATACCGAAAGCGCCATGCGGGCCATGCTCGATGCCGCGGCGCCCCGGCTGCGTACCCTCCCGACCGGGGAGACCGGTCGCTACGAATTCTATATCCGCCCCATCATCGAGGATTTGGCGGCCCAGGGCGTACTGGAAGTGACCCGTGCCAGGGAATGGCGGAGCAGCCGGGACCGCACCCGCTACCGCGTGCCGCGTGGGAGCGCACTGACCGCCGAGTCCCTCGACCTCGGGTACCGGCGGGAAGCCGAAGAGGCGGTGCCGGTGTACACGCGACTGCGCCGAGCCCGTGATCTGTCCGGAACGGCACTGCAGATCGGGATGCCCACCGCCTTCACCCTCGCCTTCGTCGCGCTGGGCGCGAGCGGAGTGCTGCGGCACCGCCGCGCCTTCGCCGATGCCACCGCGCGGGAAATCACCGCCGTGCGCGAACTGGCCGGACCCGATGTCGTCGTCCAGCTCGAGGCCACCGCCGAACTGGTGCTGATGGCGATGGCTCAGCCGGCGCACGGATCGGCCGACCGGGCGCTGGGTTTGGCGCGCGGGCCGGCGGAGCAGGCGGCCGCCGCTCCGGTGGGCACCCGGTTCGGGGTTCACCTGTGCCTCGGCAGCCTGCACAACAAGGCCCGCGCCACCCTGCGCGACACCCGGCCACTGGTGGACCTGGCCAATGCGATCGCCCGGCAGTGGCCGGCGGACCGGCCCTTGGAATTCGTGCACGCGCCGCTCGCGGCCGGTGCGATTCCGCCGCCGCTGCGGCCGGAGTTCTATACCCCACTGGGCGATCTGGCACTGGGTACGGGCACCGCCTTCTATGCGGGCCTGGTGCACGATCTGCCCACGGAGCAGGAACAGCTGCACGTATTGTCGGTGGTCGAAGCAGCACTGGGGCGGCCGGTGGACGGTGTCGCCTGTGCATGCGGACTGGGACGGCGGACGCGCCCGGTGGCCGACGCGCTCATGCGACGCGCGGTCCGCATCGCCGTGGCGGGAGCAGCGCAGACATGAATTCCGACGGGGTGGCCGCGAGCCGTCGCGGCGGGGTCATGGGGCCGCAGCCGGAGATCGAGCGTGTGCCGCAGGGGGTGGATCCGCACGAGCCGCGCTCGGCTCGGGTCTACGACTATCTGCTGGGCGGAAAGGACAACTACGAGGTCGACCGCGCGCTCGCCCTTCGCATTCTGGCGGTGGCTCCGGAAACCAGGTCACTGGCGTGGTTCAGCCGGAAATTCCTGCTGCACGCGGTCCAGACGGCCGCGACGGCCGGGGTGCGTCAGTTCGTCGATCTCGGCTCGGGGATCCCGACCTCGCCCAATGTGCACGAGGTGGTGCACGAAACGCATCCCGCGGCGCGGGTCGCCTACGTCGACAACGACCCGGTGGTGTTCGTGCACTGCAACGCCCTCATGGGCAATCACCCCGGGGTGACCGCATTGCACGCGGACGTCCGCCGTCCCGCCGAACTCATCCGGCGGCTGGAAACCGAATCGGGTATCGATTTCGCGGCACCGGTGGCCATCACGCTCGTCGGCGTCCTGCACTATGTCATGGACGACGAGAAGCCGGCCGAACTCGTCGCCCGGTATCGCGAGGCCATGGCGCCGGGCAGTTATCTGGCGTTCACCCACGGAGCCGATATCAGCCATCCCGAAATCATCGAGCGCACCTCTCAGGATGCGAGAAACAGTTCCGCGCAGGTCCGGTACCGATCGCGCGAAGAGGTGACGTCGTTCCTGGACGGTCTCGAGAACACCGGTCCCGGCGTGGTTCCCCTGCAGCAGTGGCTCGCCGACGACCTACCGGAAACCAAGCTGGTGCTCTACGGGGCTGTCGGTCGGAAGCACTGACGGCTCGCCGATCGCCGCCACCGGACGAACGGTCGCACGGCTCGCCGGTGCGCACCGAGGGCCGGTGACAGCCGGTTCCGCGCAGTCGGCCGGTGCCGGCGGGCCGATGTGCGACAACTCTGGTGGCCGGACCGAAGATATTGCGGAACCTCGAGAGCGGTAACACAATTGGGTTCGGTCCGTCGACGGGCCCGAATCGCTCGAGGAGCAGTCGTGAACCCTGCACAATCTCCGCCTCCGGTCGATGTCATCACCTCTCTGGACGATCTGCGCGGCGATCTGGCGCGCCGTCACCCGGCGACCACCACCACCTCGGACACGGTCGACCCGGCCACGGTCGCCGCCGATCTGTCCGCTCTCGAACGCGACGGTTACGTCGTCTGGGAAAACCTGCTCACCCTCGACGAATGCGAACAACTCCGTGGCGTACTCACCCCGTTCCTCGAGCGGACCGGCCGCAACACCTTCGAGGGGCAGCGAACCCGGCGGGCCTACAACCTGCTGGAGAAGACTCGTGCCTGCGACGCGCTCGTCGAACATCCCCGGGTGCTTGCCCTGCTCGATCGGTTGTTCCTGCCGAATTATCTGCTCTCGCAATTGCAGGCCATCGATATCCACCCCGGCGAACAGGCGCAGATGCTGCACCACGACGACGGTTTCTACCCGATCCCGCGACCCCGGCCACCGTTGAGCGCCGCGACGATGTGGGCGATCGATGCGTTCACCGAGATCAACGGCGGCACGGTGGTGCTGCCGGGCAGTCATCGCTGGGGCTCCGAGCGGGGTCCCGCCGAAGCCGATGTCCGGACAGCGGTGCGGATGCCGGCCGGCTCCTGCGCGTTCTATCTCGGCACGCTCTGGCACGGCGGCGGCGCGAATCGCAGTACCGGCGCCCGCCTGGGGGTGACCGTGCAGTACTGCGAACCCTGGCTGCGGCCGCAGGAGGCCTACACCCTGGCCACCAGCCGCGAGACCGCGCGGACGGTCTCGGAGAACATCCGGCGGATGCTGGGGTACAGCATCCACCCGCCGTTCATGGGTGCCGTCGACGGGATGCACCCCAAACGGCTGCTCGACCGGCCGGTGTGATCGGTCTATTCGGACGCCGCCTCGGCATCACCCACTTTGCGCAGCGCGATTCGATACAGCACCAGATGCTGTTCCTCGAACTGCCGGATGGACGCCTCCAGGTACCGTTCATAGGCCTCGGTGACCCGGGCCCCGGCCAGCTTCTCCGCTTCGGCGCGCCGGGCCCGGAGCCGCTGTAGCCATTCGGCGCAGGTGGTGGCGTAGTCGTGGCGGTCGTTGACCACCGAACGGATTTCGAACAACTTCTCCGCCGCGTGGGCGAGTTCGGCGAGCCGCGGTGGATCCGACTCCGGGAAGATCTCGTCGGCCAGGAACTGCACATCGGTGATCGAGTTCTGGTCCAGCGGACGGTTGCCCTTACCGATCGTCTGGACCACCAGACCGCCGCCGGGACGTACCATACTGTGGCAGTAGGTGAAGAAGGCCCGATAGGTGGTGGTGCGTTCGCGGCGCGACAGCCCGAACCGCACGAAATGTTCGAGCGCTCCGATACAGAAGATGGTGTCGTAGGGGGTGCCGGGCCGATGATCCTGCCAATGTTCCAGGCGCACGTCGGTGCGCTCCGCGGAATGAGTGCGGATGTGGCGGTACTGGTCGCGGCTGAGCGTCAGTCCGGTGACCCGGGTCTGTGCGTGCCGGGCGGTGATCGCTCGCATCAGGCTGCCCCAGCCGCAGCCGATATCGAGAATCCGTTCGGTGCCGGTGAGCCGGGCCTGTTCGATCAGGTAGTCGAGCTTGCGCTGCTGCGCGCGATCGAGGTCGTCGCCGTCGGCCCACAGGGCACACGAGTAGGTCAGGCCCGAGTCGAGCCACAGCCGGTAGAAGTCGGTCCCGATATCGTAGTGATGTTCGACCGCGTCCGCCGAGGCGCCTTGGCGTGCGCCGATATCCGATGTCATCACAGACCTCCGAATCTCTCGATGCGCCGGTGTCTTCCGGCAGGGGTTTCCGGACCGGTACCGCCGGCCGATCGACGGGCTCGGTGGATTGCCGACCGAGGCCCGGGCCGCGGTGCCGGTGGGTACCCGGCACGAGAGCCGGTCGGGTCGGGTACAAGATGCTTTCCGGGAGCCGGTGACCTGGGGGCGGGTACGGGACCGTGGCGTGCGGTGTCCGTGCCTACCGAGGAGTAGTTCCGGAACGGGTGCTGCTCACCGGAGCTCCGAGGGGCGGTGGGTGGGTCTGCCGGTACGGCAGAGGATCTCTCGACCGGTCTCGCGGTATCTCCTGTTCGCGAGCGGGGAGTGAGCGGATCGGGTCGGCGCCGTAGTCGATTCTACGTGCGCGTGGTGGGGCCCGTCCAGATGTTGCGTGCGCCAATTGGCTTGCGGGAGCGCGGATATCGAATATTCTTCGCTGCTGCGCGGGTCATCGGTTGCCCGGCGAGAGGACAGCTCGATGCCCGGCTTCCCGAACGTCGACCGCCGCTGTCCGGGCGGAGACCGGAGCGGTCGGGTGATGACTTTTGTCATCTCCGGACCATGAGAAATGCACGAGTATCCCGTGACTGCGCTTACTACAGATCCCGGTCCGGCTCGGTGATCGTAGAAGTCATGAACAGCGCACATCCTCGATCCACCGCAACTGCCGGGGCGGCCGGTACACGATATCGTCGTCGCGCGCGGTCTGCGCCGGACCTACGGCACCGGAGAGACCGCGTTCGAGGCGGTCCGCGGTATCGACCTACAGGTCGCCGAGGGCGAGGTGTTCGCCCTGCTGGGCACCAACGGCGCGGGTAAGCGGCAATGGCCGAGCTCGGGGTCTCCAACCGGTACGAGGCGGCCCTCAGGGCGCGGGAGAAGAGCTGGATCCGACGAGCGTCAGTCGCTCCCCGGCCCGCGCGCCGGGCCGCTGTCGACCACGGTCCCGGCGCCGTGCGCCCACCGGCCCAACAGCCGATCGGCTCCGGTGCACAGTGCGGCGATGACCTCACCGGCCGGGAGACTGCGGGTGAGGGCACCGACACCCTCACCGGCGTCGATGGGGGCGCGGTGGGGGTCTCCGGTGGCGGCGGCCGCCGCCACCTCGTCGCGGGCCGCACCGTCCGCGGATAACGCGGCCTCCCGCTCCGCCCAGTGCCGGGTGGTCTCGTTTGCCAGCACGCGGGCGGGAAAGCGCTCCGGCCAGGGGAGCCGCTGCCCCAGATCGAAAACCCGGGTGACCACCGTATCGGTGGCCCGGGCGCGGACCAGCGCGGCGCGAGCGGGTTCCGGGGTGAGCGCTTCCGGGCAGGCCGACAGGCAGGTGCCGAGCCAGGCACCGGCCGCCCCCGCCGCGAGCACGGCCGCCAGACCCCGGGCGGTGGCGATACCACCGGCGGCGAGGACGGGCACCGTGACCGCGTCGAGTACCGCGTCCAGTACCGCGAGTGTGCCCAGCCGGGTTTCGCCGTGGCCGCCGCCCTCGCTGCCGCGCGCGACCAGGACATCCACTCCGGCCACCGCGGCCCGGCGGGCATGGTCGACGTCGTAGACCTGGGTGACCGCCGCCGCCCCCGCCGCGTGGACCCGGTCGACCCAGGCCCACTCCTCGGTGAAACCGACCGACACCAGCGCCGGCCGCGCGGCCAGGGCCGCATCCAGCAGGGCGGGCTCGCGCTCGAGCACCCAGCCCACCATGCCGATACCGAAGAACATGGGCGCCGGAACGAGTTGCGTGAGTTCGTGTTCCAGGGCCGCGGCCGATCCGGTGCTGCCCATGCCGATCATCCCGAGCCCGCCGGCCGCGGACACGGCGGCCGCGAGCCGCCCCCCGGCCACTCCGCCCATCGGGGCGTTCACGATCGGGACCGATAAACCCATCCGGTGTGACCACGGTGTTCCCGGCACCCACAGCCTCCTTCTCGTCCGGGCGCCCGGGCGGCCCCTCGTGGAGGCGACATTACGGGAGCCCGCATCCCGGCCGACCGTGCTGCCGCCTGGATGGCGGCGGCGCGGTTCAGGAGGTGGCTCGGCCGGTGAACGCCTCCACGACGGCCGTACCGATCCGGCGCTGTACCGGGTCGGCGGCCGGCCCGAACAGGCGTTCATCGACATCGGTGACCACCTGCTGGGCGGCCCGGAGCAGGCGAGTTCCTTCGGCGGTGAGTTCGATCGCCGACGCCGAGCCGGCGCGGGCCGTACGGTCGTGGACCAGTCCGGCGCCGACCAGGGCCTTCACCGCCGTGTGCACACTCTGCACGCTGATCCCCGACATCCGCGCCAGTTCCGAGAACGACGCACCCGGGACCCCGGAGATATGGCCGAGCAGGCCCAGGCGGCCGACGGTCAGATCCAGTGTTGCCAGGGCGGCATTGAGTTCGGTCTCCACTCGCCGCGCCAGTGTCAGCACGATGATCGAGGCGCTGGCCGGCGGGGGTGTCGGGCCGTTGTCGGTACTCACCGATCCAGTGTCGCGCACCGTCGCCGATACATCGGCCGGCAGGCACGTCTGTCGTGCCGGGTCAGCGGACCACGTCGAAGAGATGCCGGGTGGAGAATACGACGAACGGATGCCCAGCGCGCATCTCCCGGTCCAGTTCCACAAGAGTGTCCCGGTAGCGATCGACGGAGAAATCCGGCACCCACCACACGCATTTGCGCAGGATCCATACGACGGCGCCGATATCGGAGAATTCCATCCGGCAGCGCGCGGTGCGCAGGTTTGCCACCGTCAGCCCCGCGGCTTCGGCCTCCGCGGCTTCCCGGGCGGGGTCGCGCTGTGTGCGCTGCCCGGGCTGCGGACCGAGAAAGCGTTCGATGAGCTCGAACGCCGAACCCGGGCCCACGTGCTGGGCGAAATAGTGTCCCCCGTCGGTGAGGACACGGTGGATTTCGGTCCAGTCCGGGCGTACGGGATGGCGGGCCGTGACGAGGTCGAAGCGGCGATCCGGGAAAGGCAACGGACCGCCGGGCGTGGTCTGCACCACGGTGGCGCCGCGTCCGCTCAGCCGATGCCGGGCCCGTTCGACGTTCGGCGGCCAGGATTCGGTCGCGTAGATCGCCGGCGGCAGGATCGGGGCCTCGGACAGCACTTCACCGCCCCCGGTATCGATGTCGAGGACCGACCGGGCGGTGGCCAGTCGCCGGGCGAGCTGCCGAGCGTAACCCCAGGGCGGCCGCTCCTCGGTGGCCCGGCCGTCGAGCCAGGCGAAGCCCCAGCCGTCGATATCGGCGGCTGCGGCTTCGGTCACGAGATCGTCGAAGGAGCGCACCCGCGGATGTTCGCAGCGGGACCGGAGATGGGCAAAGCATTTTCGACGTGTACCGCCGGACCTGATGTGAAACGTTATCCGGTCAGGCGTTTTTCGCGTCGGCGACAGCCGGTTCGGATACTGTCGACCGCGCATGCGGGGGCGGTTGGTGTTGCTCCGCCGCGCGCCGGATCTCCAGGTCCGGCCGCGTGGATCCGCTGCACAAGGGGAACTGTTGATCGAGGAAAGGATCGTATGTCTCGTATGCGTAGGACCGTACTGATCGGCGCACTGATCGCTCCGTTGGCGCTGGGTTCCACAGTGGGCGAGGCCGCCGCGGCCCCGGTCGCAACCCCGTTGCCGATCCCGGTGGTGACCGGCCCGGAAATCGGCCCCGGCGCCGTTCCCGGGGGCGTTCTGCAAACGATCTCAGTGGTGGGGACGACAGGCGAACATCCGGGGACGGTCACCTTCTCGGTGCCGGTTCCGGCGCCCTACCACTATCAATACAACTACCGCTGGATCACCGTGCACTGGCGGAACCTGAATACCGGCGCCGCGGGCACCGTCGATCTGCGGCACTGGAACGGGATCGACGTCCCCGGCGACCAGAAGTATGCCGCCGCGCTGCCCACCAGCGCGCCGGTGGTGACCGGTGTGGGCCCCGTACTGGTCACGGCGACGCACAACCGCGAGCAATACCAGGCCCCGCCGCAGTCCACCGCGGTGATCCCGGGGGCGGGGGTCGTGCTCGCGGCCTGAGCGGGGTTCCGCGCGCGTGGGTGCGGTCGTGCCGGGACCCTCCGCACCCACGGACGAGGACCGATGCGGCTTTCCTCAGCCCGCCTCGGCACCCGCGGGCTGCCGGTTGTCCGATCGCCGCTGCGCGACGAGGAACACCCCGATCGCGACCGCCGACCACCCTGCGAGCACCAGCCAGGGGCCGAGGTGCTGGTGGTCCGGGAAGTAGACGGCGGTGTGCTGGGCGTTCACCGACGCACCCGGCGGCAGCCACCCACCGATCGTCGCGAGCAGGCGGGGAAGCAGCGGCCACGACACCGAGCCACCGGAGGTCGGGTTGCCGAGCAGGATCATGATCGCCCAGGTCGGCAGTATCGCCCATCGTCCGAACAGGGCCTGGAACATGGTGAAGACCATGCCGCAGGTGAACATGGTGAGCGCGAGCACCGCCCACGACCGGAACGGGAGTTCGAGCGCGCCGAGGATCCAATCGACGGTTGCCACGATGGCGAAGCCGCCGAGCAGCGCGTATATCGCGGTGCAGGTGATACGTTCGCCCGGGTGCAGATCCCGGGCGTTGACCCCGAGTTGGACCGCGCCGACGAATCCGACGACGACCGAGGCGATCGTCATGTAGAAGATGGTGAGACCGTGCGGGTCGCCGTCCTGCAACGGATTCAGATCGTCGACCCGGACGGTGTACCCGGCGTGTTCGGTGATGGGCGGCAGACCCTGCGCGAGGGCGGTCGCCACCGTCTGGCCGGAGGCGCTGGACAGATCGAGTGTCACCGTATTGTCGGCCGGGGAGGTTCCGACGACGGCGAATACTTCCTGGTCCTGGAGCGCGTCGAGCGCGGTGGTGCGGTCGGCGAAACGGTGGATCCGCAGCGAGCTGCCCATCGCCGTCGCCAGCTCGGCTTCCAGTTGCGCCGCCTGTGCGGCGGGCATCGATCCGACCACTGCGATGGGCACGTATTCCGGCTTCGGGTTGGCGGTGGCATAGGTGTAGGAGCCGGCGAAAAGGGCGGCGGCACCGGCCAGAATGCCGATGATCACGGTGGCCGGGAAGAACCGCGACCCGCGGAAGTCGTGCCACCGGCGTTTCGCGAGATCCGGGGTCATCGCGCGGCGGGTCGCATACCCGGCCGCCGGTCCATCACTTCCCGGTAGGGTGCGCGCATCCTGCCACCTTTCGCGAGCAGTCGAATGTCCAGCAGTCCGGCGGGAACTCCCGGTCCTTACGGCCCCTGGTGTCGACGAGACTCGGGAGCGTTCGCGCACCGGTGGGCCGTATACGGGGGCTCGGCGGAAAGGCCGTCCGGCAGCCTCACCATAACGCGCACCGGCGGTCGTCCGGCCGGCTCACATGCCGCCGCGACGAACCTGTTGTCCGGCGGCCGGTTCGACGAGACACCGATCCGCCCGGTGGGCGCCTCGTCGGAAGCGTGACGGCGGCCCGGTGCGGATCGGCACTCCTCGGTAGCTCGCGGGCGGCGACTTCGGTGAGCCGGGCCGTCCCCGCACGGTGGTGATGTGATGTGATGCGATACGAGCCGGTTCGGCCGGGGCCGGCGTAGCGCAACGGATACCGGCCGCCGAACGAGGAGGCCGTATGTCCGGATCACCGTCACCCGAGGCCGACCCGGCCCAGCGCCTCACCGTGCTGGAAGCGATCGAGGCGATCAAGGCGCTCAAACACCGCTACTTCCGCGCCTGCGATGCCAAGGACCCCGTGCGTTTCCGGGCGTGTTTCGTGACCGAGGGTGCTGTGCTCGACTACGGCGAGCTGGGGGTTTCGGACGCGGATGGAATGGCCGCGGTCTTCGAATCCATCGCCCTGCGGCGGGTCGGCGGGAAACATGTGGTGCTCGATATGCACCACGGGATGCACCCCGATATCACCGTGCACGCCGACGGTACCGCCTCCGGGCAGTGGACCATGCAGTTCCGTCAGGTGAACCTGCTCGACCACACCGATACGCTGTCGACCGGCGAATACGAGGACTCCTACGTCCTCGAGGACGGCCGCTGGAAGATCGCGGCCTCCCGGTTCCGCCGCCTCTGGTCCATCACCCGGCCCGTCGACGACACGTGCCGGATCGGCTGGTACGCGGCCTCGTGACGCCCGGCTCGGCCGCGTCCGGTCCCGGCGTAGGAGACCGCTGTGCCCGATGATCCGCAACCGATTCACGGACCGTTCCTACCCATGGACCCGGATGTCGATCTCCGGGATCCGCCCCAGCGCGCCGAACTCGCCGCGTCGCACGGCGCGATCCTCGCGGTCATCGCCGCCGGCGGGGCGCTGGGCGCGCTGGGCCGCTATGGTCTGACACTGTGCTGGCCCACACCGGCCGGAGGGTTTCCGTGGGCGGTCTTCGTCATCAATGTCGCCGGCAGTTTCCTGCTCGGTGCGCTGATGGTGGTGATCACCGAACTGCGGCGGGCGCATCCGCTGGCGCGCCCGTTTCTCGGGGTCGGCGTACTGGGCGGGTTCACCACGTTCTCCACTTACGCCAACGATATCCGGGCTCTGCTCGAGCCGGGCTCCGCCGTGATCGGTGCCGTATATCTGGCGTCGACCCTGTTCGCGGCGGTAGCGGCCTGCGCGCTGGGCGTCGGCCTCACCCGGCGCGCCGGGCGGGGCGGGGCGCGATGAACGTTCTGCTGGTGATCGCCGGGGCTGCGGTCGGCGCGCCGCTGCGCTACCTGCTGGACCGATTCGTCCAGGCGCGGCACGACGGACGGTTCCCGTGGGGCACCTTCGTGGTCAACGTATCCGGATCCCTCGTCCTGGGGTGTCTCACCGGCGCGGGGCTACCGGCCGCGTGGACGGTGCTCGTGGGCACCGGATTCTGCGGCGCCCTCACCACATACAGCACCTTCTCCTACGAGACCGTGCGACTGACCGAACAGCGCGCCTACCGGCACGCGATCGGCTATGCCGCCTTCAGTGTCGCCCTCGGGTCGGTCGCGGCGGCACTGGGCTACGCCGCCTGCCACGCGCTCTTCGGCTGAATCGTCGGTCCGGCCGGTATTCGCGGAGCCCGATGTGCCGGACCGCTCGGGCGATCCGGCGGGCACGTGGCGTACCGCTCAGCCGGCGAAACGCCCGGCGAACGCGCGCAGCGGGAGATCGGCGCTGGTGATGATGCCCGGCCGCGCGGCAACAACGGATCGCAGGGAGTTGAGGGCCGGTAATCCGGTGACGGTCATCCCGATCGAGGCGAAGTTCTCCGGATTCGACAGGTCGAAGCCCTTCCGGGGGAAGATCATATGTTTGCTGTAGATGCTGGGATCACCGGTGATCTGGGTGATGTAGCAGCCCTTGATATTCCATGCGGGGTCGGTGTGCGGGGACATCTGCCATTCGAGATGGGTTTCCACCCGCGGCACCCCGTCGACCAGACCCTGGTATTTGATGTAGTTGGCGCCGAGTGAGCCCTTGGGCAGGAAATACCAGCCCAGATCGACGTCCTTCGTGCAGGCGCCGAGCTCGTAGTGGAAGGTGACCTCATCCAGTTCGAGGTCGAAGGCATCGGCCATCAGGTAGACCGAATCGGCGAAGACCGCGGTGTATTTGTGCAACGAGTCCGGGATGGCCGGGTCGTCGACCGGGCGGCCGTATCCGACTGCTTTCCAGGTGTCGACGGAATGGTGACAGGAGACGTCCACCGATTCGGTGACGGTGATGTTCTCGATCGCGGCGACGTCGGCGGTGTGCACGATCCCGAGGATCTGGGCCAGGCCCGGATTCATACCGGTGCCGTAGAAGGTGGAATTGCCGCGCTCGCACGCGGCCCCGATGATCTCACTGACCTTGCGCCCCGACGGATGGGAGTGGTTGGTGTCGCGGTGGAATCGGGTAATCCAATCCGCGGTGGTCACCACATTGATGCCCGCCTCCAGCACCTTCTCGTAGAGATCTTCGTCGGGGAAGACGCCGTGGAAGGTGAGGACATCGGGGCGCGCCTCGAGGATCTGCTCGACCGTACCGGTCGCCGTCACCCCGATCGGTCCGATGCCGACGATCTCGCCGGCGTCCCGGCCGATCTTGTCCGGGGTGTAGCAGTGCAGCCCGACGAGTTCGAGATCCGGATGGCCGCGGATACGGCCGATCATCTCGGTGCCGAGATTGCCGGTCGCGACCTGGAATACCCGGATCTTGCCGGAGGCGCTCATGGGTGGGCCTTTCTGTCTGCGGGTCGGGGCTGCTGGTTCGGGTCCGCGGTCATACGCCGGCCGCTCTCGCGTCCGCTGCGGGTTCGGCCGCGCCGGTGTCCGGGTAGAACTGCCGGGCCCATTCGCGCAGTGCCCGGAAGCCCGCGTATTCCTTGCGCGACAGCGCGGGCGGGTCGGAGTAGCGCTGATGCGCCCAGATATGGATATCGGCTTCGAACTGCTCGATCACGAAACCGGCCATCGCCGTGCCGTAGGAGGTGAGCTCCGGGCTCTCGTCGCCGGGCCTGCGGCCGATCCACACGGTGAACCGGACATCGGCGGTGCGGTCGTCGACCGGGGTGACCGCGGGCATGGTGCGGTTGTCGATCATGCCCCAGCTCTTGGTGATCGAACATCCGAGTCCGGCGTTGATCGATTCGACACCACTGTTGACCTGGTCTTCGGCCACGCCCTCGTCGAAGGCGATGGTGAAATCGACGTAGGAGACGGGGCCGGAGAAATCGTGGCGGGTGAACTCCGGCACGAACGGGGTCTTGTGCACGTACTTGAAGTGCGCGAAATCGACACCGTTCTCCATGACGTACTGCGGGTGCAGCTCGAGCCCGGGCCGGTACAGCGTGGCCGCGGGCACCGGCGGGTAGTAGTCCGCGGCGGTTTTGCCGTCGCCGAACGCGGTGAAGATATCGGGGACCTCGAAATGCGGTGCCCGGCCTTCGATGTCGTACCAGATCCAGACGCCTTCGTTGCGCTCCACCACCGGGTAGCTGCGGATGCGGCGGCCCTTGTTCGGGTGGCTCTCGTAGGGGATACAGACATTGCGCCCCTCGCGATTCCACTCCCAGCCGTGAAACGGACAGACGAGTTTCTCGCCCTCCACCCGGCCGCCGTAGCCGAGATGCGCGCCCAGATGCTCGCAATAGGCGTCGAACACGGTGACCTGCCCCGATGCCGATCGCCAGGCCACCATTTCGCGGCCGAAGTACTTCATCCGGTGTACCGCGCCGACGCCGATCTCGCGGCACCAGGCCACCTGGAACCAGCCTGTCGGCTCCATCGGCAGTGGTGGTTTTGCCATCGCGATCCTCCGGGCATCGAGGGCTGTAGCGGGCGCGGCCACGGCACCGTGGGTGCGTCGGTACATGACGCGCGGTCATGTGGCGCTCCCGAGCATAGAACCCTCTTTGAAAGATTACAAGAGGGCTATGTGAAACTGGATCTACCTGCTCAGGGCGGGTAACGTCGTCCATCGTGACGGAAGCGGCGGTGGGCGGGAGACGAGCGAACAGGCGCGGGATCCAATCCCGGGAGAGCATGCTCGAGGCGGCGATCGCCTCACTGGCCACCGGTGATCCCGCGGCGGTCTCCGGTAATCGGATCGCCCGCGACATCGGTGCCACCTGGGGAGTGATCAAGTACCAGTTCGGCGATATCGACGGCCTGTGGGCGGCGGTCCTGCGGTACACCGCGGACAAGCGCGGCGACCTGCCCGCCGGCATCAAACCGGACGGCACCCTGCACGAGCGGGTGGCCGCCATGATCGACGCCATGGCCGGCGGGCTGCGCAGACCGGAGTCGCTGGCCATCGAAACACTGCGCGCCGCCCTGCCGCGCGAGCACACCGAACTCGAGCGCGACTATCCGCGCACCGCCGCGGAACTGGCATCGTGGAAACCGAACTGGGACAAGGCCTGTCAGCGCGCGTTCGCCGATATGGAACTCGACCCGGACAAGGTGCGGCAGGTGGCCGCCCTCATCCCGGCGGCGATGCGCGGGATCACCTCCGAACGCACCCTGGGTACCTACGGCGATCTCGACGACGCGCTGAAAGCCCTGATCGGCGGCATAGTCGCCTACTTGGAGCGCCCGTGAACGCCGCCCGGTGCGAGACCTTCGGGGCGGCCGGTCCGGGCCGCATCGACCGGTGATTGCGGATCGAGGCGCGCGACGCTGTCTCCGGTCCTCGCGAGAAGGGTTGTGGAGAACTCGAGTGCCCGGCGTCCCGCCCGGCCACCGGCCGCTGCGCGAGGCGGATCTCACGGGGGAGCCGGCCATCGGTGCGCAGGTCCGGCGTACGGCATCGATCGAGGAGAAGTTCGAGCTCATCGCGTCCGGCCACGGTATCGCGGTGGTGCCGCGGAGGGTTGCGCGGGCGTACTCGCGGCCCGACCTGATCTACCGGCAGGTGCTGGATGCCGAACCTGTGGAGATCTGCGTCGCGGTGCCGGAGAACCGGCGCGAGCGGCGGGTGCGGGAGTTCGCGCAGTTGGCGGCCGCTGTCTTCCGGAAAGCCTGGGAAGAGGAAAATATTCCTTGACCTGAATATTCATCATGGATCGGATCGGATCGGCATTGGGGGACGGGGCGCGGTGGCCTCTCATCGAGCTGCTGGCGGAGCGCCCGCGGTCGGTGGGTGAGCTCGCCGAGCTGACCGGTCTGTGGCAACCGCAGACCACCAAGCATCTGCGGACTCTCGCCCAGGCCGGTCTGGTCGCGGTGTTCCCGCTCGGGCAGCGGCGGGTCTACGCCATCGAGACGCAGCCGCTGGAAGCCTTCGCGCGGCGCCTCGCGGATCTGGTCGATACCGCCGGGGCGCAGGCGGGGGAACGTGAGGTGATCGCGCGCTACCGCGCCGCGATCGATGCCGAAGCCGCGAGAGCGGATCGGGACCGGTGGGCCGACGGGCGCAGGTTCTGCTTCGATCGGCTGCTCCCGGTACCGCGCGACGTCGTCTGGCGGTACTGGGTAGAGCCGGACCTGCTCGGGTCCTGGTGGGCTCCGTCGCCGATGACGGTCACCGACTGCATTCTGGAACCGGCCCCGCGCGGCCGCGTCGTGCTCGACTATCGCGATGCCGAGGGTCGGCGCTACCGCTCGGCGGGTGAGGTCACCGCGGCAGCCGAGCCCGAGCGGCTGGGATTCCGGCTGTCGGTTCGCGACCCGGCGGATGCGGTCCTGTTCACCGGGCACTACGCCCTGACTCTCACCCGGGCCGCGGAGGGCACTCGCCTGCGACTCGGTCTGACGCTCACCGATCCCGACACCGGAGCAGTGCCGTTCATCGCCGGAATCGAAACCGGCTGGCAGCAGGTGCTGGACAACCTCACCGCCGCCGTCGGCGGCACCGATATCACTGTGCACGACAACGAAAAGGACGCGCGACAATGACCGATTCCACCCGACGTTCCGTCACCGCGAATATCAATCTCGCCCTCGACGGGCGCTACAGCGGAGCGGGCGGCCCCGGCGATCTGGGCGCGATCGTCTCCTACGCCGCGACCGAGGTGGCGCGGCGCCACCTGAGCCGCATATGGGAGGGGGCGACGACGGCGCTGCTCGGCCGCCGCAACGCCGAGGGGTTCCTCGGTTACTGGCCCACCGTCGCCGCCGACGACGGTGCCGACCCACGTGACCGTGGATATGCGAAGTGGCTGGTCGACACGGAAAAGGTGGTGCTGTCCACCACTTTGGACGCCGCGCCCTGGGAGCGAACAAGGATCGTGAACGCCCCGGCTGCCGATGTGGTGCGCGAACTGAAGGGTGCCGGCTCGGGCGATATCCTCGTCAACTGCAGTGCGAGCATCATCAAGCCGCTGCTGGCCGCGGATCTGCTCGACCGGCTGTATCTCATGATCACCCCCGAAATCGCGGGCGGCGGGCAGCGGCTGTTCGACGACGGCCTGCCCGCTACGAAGTGGACCTTGACCCGGCATGAGGTCGGCGAGCTCGGCGAGATGGCGATGGTCTACGACCGCACCCGGTGACGCCGGCTCCCGTGGTTCGGAATCGGCACCCGAAGCGATCGCCGGTGTCCTCGGCACCGCGGACGGCGCCGAGGTCGCGGTGCCCGATCCGGCGATCCGACCGTGCGAGTCTTCGCCGCGGTCGTCGCTGCTCACCCCTCGGCCGATGCCCGGATCGTGGTGATTCCCCTGCCGCCGGGCACCAGTGTGGGTTGTGCCGCGGGCGTGTCCGCCGGGTCCGCTTCGACCAGCCGTCGCCAGCGATTCGAAAAATTGGAGATACCCCAGCCCTGCAACCGGTCATAGGCCTCGGTCAGATCGGACCGGCACAGCAGGCCGGCTTCCCGGGCCGCGGCCACCGCTTCGATATACGCCGCTTCGGCGGAGAGCAGCTCATCGACCACGCGAGCCTGCTCGTCGAGCAGATCTTCGATACGGCAGGCGATCTCGTGCGGTGCCGTGCTCGTGTCCTGACCGGGAAATCGGTGCATACGCCATCCTCGCAACTGTGGGGTGGAACCTGCGGAAGAACCGGCTGCCGGCGGTGCACGTCGAATCCCGAGCCGCCCGAACGCCGTGAAGCTGTGGGTTCACTACTACCCTGTGGCGGTTGGCGCTGTGCACCCGGTACCCGGGGGCCCGCGCCGGGAGGGGGGGCAGCGGCCGGGGGGGAGGCGGGCGGGGGGGATCGGAAGCGCGG
>NZ_JBKOOL010000060.1:0-30689 GCF_046764065.1 Nocardia sp. NPDC002869 | reverse complement strand
GAGCGAGGGAGCGCAGCGACTGAGCGGAGGAGGGAAGAATCGGGGTCACAGGGCCCCGACCCGCCCCGCCGGAGGCGGGGCAGATAAACACAGCTCAGCCGGCGGCCGAACCGGCCGTCAGCGGGCCGAGCGCGCTGCGCAGGTCACTGGTCTTGGGGACGCCGGAGATGCGGAACCGCTCCCGGCCCTCGGCGTCGAATACGAAGGTGGTCGGTAGCGACAGCACGTTCAGGGCCCTGGCGAGCGCCGGGTCGGCATCGATATCGATTTCGATATCACGCGGCGGCTGCGGGGAATCGGCCAGATCACCGGTGGCGTCGGCGACGACCCGGCGTACCGCGGCGCAGGGGCCGCACCAGTCGGCGGAGAAATGCAGTACCGCGGGCCCCGACCCGGTCACGCCGGCGGCGACGAGCAGATCGTCGCGCGCGCCGGTGTCGCGGTCCAGGGTGGGCGGGGCCGATCGCATCGCGCCCTCGCGCCGGCGCAGGTACAGGCCGACGGCCAGCCCGGCCAGCAGCATTACCGCCAGAATGGTGATCTCGATCATGGGCGCCGCAATCTGTTCAAATCGATCGTCACATCGCTACCCCGGCCCTCGACCACGATATGGCCGCCCAGGGCGGTCACCTCGGTGGGTCGGATACCGAACGGCAGTTCCTTCGTATCGATGGTACGGGTGAACATCGCCAGCACCGCCGGGATGTCGGCGTCGTCGACGACCGGCTCGGAGGGGACCGGCGAGATCTCCTCCGAGTACAGGCCGGTGGCCACAATCCGCACCTGATCGCCGTCGAGCAGCAGATCGGCCGCGATGCTCACCCGCTCCCCGGCGAAACTCGCGCCCTGCTGCCCGCTCGGCGCGGACGGCAGCGTTCCGGTCAGCACCAGCGCGCCCGCCGTGGTCATCCCCGACCCGCCCGAGCCGCCGGTGCCGTCGGATTTGTCCGCCGGTCGGGAATGGACCTCCAGATCCGGGATACCGAACAGGCGGCCCAGTTCGGTGGGCGCGACCCGCATCCGGACGTCGACCCGCTCCACCGGCACGTTGCGCACCCGTCCGTCGACCAGATCGCCGAGCGGCAGGTTCATCCCCAGCAGTGTGGCCTCCAGGCCGATCTCGCCGGGGATATCGGGCCGGACACTGTCGGCCTTGATCTCGATATTGTCGTAGCGGCCGTCGAAGGCCTGCCGCAGGAACGGGAAACCGTGGAAAGTGACCTCGGGGTCGGCGCTGAGATCGGCGCCGACCTTCAGCGACCGCGATACGCGGTACTCCGAATATGCGGCCGCACCGAAATCGACGACCACTGCCAGGCCCGCCAGGCACAGCAGTCCGATGATCAGCTTCCGCATGGCATGCACCCTAGTGGACGCGCCCGGTACGGGCTTCGTGCCGGTGGGCGGGGGCGGCCCTGTCCGCATCGACCCGGAATACGAGGTCATCGGGTTCGACGCGCTAATCTTGCAGCGATTACATATGGATGAGCAACGTGGCGACGGCGACGAAGCTGGCTTTCGCGTAGCTACGAGATGGGAGGAGTGCTTGTGGAGCTGCTCCTGCTGACTTCCGACCCCGACCACGAATCGGTACTGCCCTCGTTGTCGCTGCTCGCGCACAATGTGCGGCCCGCGCCCACCGAGGTGGCGTCGCTACTGGAGGCGGGTACCGCCGATATCGCGCTGGTGGACGCGCGCTCGGATCTGGCGGCCGCTCGCGGGCTGTGCCGCCTGCTCGGCAGCACGGGCTCATCGGTCCCCGTGGTCGCCGTGCTCACCGAGGGCGGGCTGGTCGCGGTGAATGCCGACTGGGGTCTCGACGATATTCTCCTCCCCAGTACCGGTCCCGCGGAGCTGGATGCCCGGCTCCGCCTGCTCGTCGGCCGGACGGGCGGTTCGGCCGGCCCGGAGAACTCCGGGAAGATCACCCTCGGTGAGCTGGTGATCGATGAGGGGACCTATACCGCGCGGCTGCGCGGGCGCCCGCTCGACCTGACCTATAAGGAATTCGAACTGCTGAAGTACCTCGCCCAGCACGCCGGCCGGGTCTTCACCCGCGCCCAGCTGCTGCAGGAGGTGTGGGGTTATGACTTCTTCGGCGGTACCCGGACCGTCGATGTGCACGTCCGGCGGTTGCGGGCGAAACTGGGCAGTGAGTACGAGTCGTTGATCGGTACCGTGCGCAATGTCGGGTACAAGGCGGTGCGTCCGGCCCGGTCGAACAACAAGAACGACTCCGATGCCCGGTCCGCGAGCGGCGACAAGGATGGAACCGAAGAGGTTTCGATGACACCGGTCAACGGCACGGTCCAGTGAGCCCGGCCGATATGGGTGAGTACGAACTGCAGTGGCACGAGCTTCCCTCCGCCGCCCGTGCCGGCCAGGTGAGCGCGCTGCTCGATGCCGCGGCGACCGCCGACGGCGTCGCGCCGGTTTCCGAACAGGTCCTGCTGGGCCTGCGCCGGGAATCGCCGGCCCGCCACCTGCTGGCCGTGGCGGGAGACGCGGTGACCGGGTACGCGAGTCTCACTCCGGCGCACGGCGAGCACCCCGCCATGGCCGAGGCGGTCGTGGCCCCGGGATGGCGGGGGCGCGGGATCGGTGGCGATCTGGTGGCGGCCGCGCTGGCCGCGGGCGGGCCGGAGGCCCGGATCTGGGCGCACGGGAAACTGCCCGCCGCGGAGGCGGTGGCGCGGCGGCTGGGGCTGTCGGCCGCGCGGGAGCTCTGGCAGATGCGCCGCCCGTTGGCAACTCCTGAGCTACCGACTGTCGAGGTACCCGACGGGCTCGTGGTCCGCACCTATCGCGGCCCGGCCGATGACGCCGAGCTCCTGCGGGTCAACAACGCGGCTTTCGATTGGCACCCTGAGCAGGGCGGCTGGTCGGCCCGCGAACTGGAAGAGCGCCGCGCCGAATCGTGGTTCGATCCGGCCGGGCTCTTCCTTGCCTTCGATGCGCAGGAGCCGCAGCGGTTGCTCGGATTCCACTGGACCAAGGTTCATCGTGACGCGGACCCTCCGGCCGGTGAGGTGTACGTGGTCGGGATCGATCCGGCTGCCCAGGGGCGTGGACTCGGCCGGCTGCTCACTCTGATCGGCCTGCACCACCTCCGCGATGCGGGGCTGGGCGAGGTTCTGCTGTACACCGAGGCGGACAACACGGCCGCGGTCCGCACCTATCGCGGGCTGGATTTCGCCCCGGCGCATATCGATATCGCCTACTCGATACCGGCCTGAGACCGCGGAACCGGAGGGTTACCACCCGGGGTGCGACTCTTACATCCGTGCGCTGGAATGCCGCATTCCGGTATGCGCGGAGTAACAGCGCGGCAAACATCACACATATCGGACGTGTTCGCGCCGCCCTGTTCACCTTCCGTTCACTTGCCCAGGTCCAGTTGTCCACCGACGCGCCCTAGTTTGATTCTGGGCGGCATTGGGTCGCCCGGTGTGCGAGTTCCCCGCGAACGGCCGCACCACGACACGCGCCCGGGCCGGTGAGGGACCGGGCGAGTAGGACGTATCCGGAGGACTGGAGTGAAGTTCAAGCGCAGCAGCGCCCTCGTCGGTGTGATCGCGGCCGTGACCCTGCCGCTGGCCGCCTGCGGTAGCGACGACAATGCATCCTCGACCGGAGTCGAGGCCAACGCCGACGTCACCTGCGGTGGCAAGGAGGCCCTCAAGGCCAGCGGCTCCTCGGCGCAGAAGAACGCCGTCGAGCGTTTCACCGCCGCCTTCGAGACCAACTGCGATGGCCAGACCCTCAACTACACCTCGAGTGGC
The DNA here is from genome assembly GCF_046764065.1 of Nocardia sp. NPDC002869. Lineage (NCBI taxonomy): Bacteria > Bacillati > Actinomycetota > Actinomycetes > Mycobacteriales > Nocardiaceae > Nocardia > Nocardia sp. NPDC002869. Next base: position 26,907 of record NZ_JBKOOL010000060.1, on the reverse strand, counting down.
TCCGGCGCGGGCGTCAAGGAATTCCTCGGCGGCCAGACCGATTTCGCCGGTAGCGACTCGCCGCTCAGCGAGAAGAAGGGCGAGCCCGCCGCGGCCGCCGAGCGTTGCGCTTCCCCCGCCTGGAACCTGCCGACCGTGTTCGGCCCGATCGCCATCACCTACAACATCGACGGCGTCACCGATCTCGCGCTCGACGGCCCGACCGTGGCCAAGATCTTCAACGGCACCGTCAAGACCTGGAACGCCCCGGAGATCCAGGCGCTCAACGAGGGCAAGCAGCTGCCCGCCGAGCCGATCAAGGTCGTGTACCGATCCGACGAGTCCGGCACCACCGACAACCTCCAGCTCTACTTGGACGCCGCGTCCGAGGGCGCGTGGGGCAAGGGCGCCGGCAAGGTCTTCAACGGCGGCGTCGGCGAGGGCACCCAGGGCAACGAGGGCACCTCGGCCGCGGTGAAGAACACCAAGAACTCGATCTCCTACAACGAGTGGTCGTTCGCCAAGTCGCAGAACCTGTCCGTGGCCCGGATCATCACCTCCGCCGGCCCCGAGCCGGTCGAACTGACCTCCGAGACCGCCGGTACGGCGATCAACGGCGTGAAGATCAAGGGCGAGGGCAACGACCTGGTGCTCGACACCTCGTCGTTCTACAAGCCCACCGAGGCCGGCTCCTACCCGATCATCCTGCCGACCTATGAGATCGTGTGCTCGAAGTACGCCGACGGGGCGACCGCGACCGCTGTCAAGGCATTCCTGACCTCCGCCGTCACCAACGGCCAGAACGGTCTGGCGGACAACGGTTATGTGCCGATCCCGGAGGAGTTCAAGACCAAGCTGACCGCGGCGATCAACGCCATCTCCTGATAGCGCGAATATGACAGTCAACCCAGAGGTAGCCTCGGCAGGCTCGTCCAGCGCGACGGGCCTGCCGAAGGCAGGAGTCCCCGCATCAATGTCGAGCCATCCGAGCAAGCCGCCGCTGGGCGGTGAAAGTCGCGGTCATGGCAGGCGGGCCGAGTTGGTGTTCAAATCGCTGGCGACCACCGCCGCGGCGATCATCGTGGCCTCCATCGCGCTGATCGCACTGTTCCTGCTGATTCGTGCGGTGCCTTCGCTACGGGCTGACGAGGTGAACTTCTTCACCAGCGCGGAGTTCAACACCGGTGACGCGGACAATCTCCGCTTCGGTATCCGTGACCTGTTCATGGTGACGGTGTTGAGCTCCGCGTTCGCGCTGGTCATCGCGGTGCCGATCGGTGTCGGCATCGCGCTGTTCCTCACCCGCTACGCGCCGAAGCGGCTCGCCCGCCCGTTCTCCATGCTGACCGATCTGCTGGCCGCGGTGCCCTCGATCGTGTACGGCCTGTGGGGCCTGCTGGTCCTGGCGGAGTATCTGAAACCGGTCCAGGAGTTCCTCAACGGCAACCTCGGCTGGTTCTTCCTGTTCTCCGACGGCAATGTCTCGATCGGCGGCGGTGGCACCATCTTCACCGCCGGCGTGGTGCTGGCGGTGATGATCCTGCCGATCATCACCTCGGTCTCGCGTGAGGTCTTCGCGCTGACCCCGCGGGCGCATATCGAGGCGGCCCAGGCACTCGGCGCGACCAAATGGGAGGTCGTGCGGATGACCGTCCTGCCCTACGGCCGCAGCGGTGTGATCGCCGGTTCCATGCTCGGTCTGGGTCGCGCGCTCGGTGAGACCATCGCGGTCCTGCTCATCCTGAAGATCTCGTCGACCCCGGGCACCTGGTCGCTGTTCGACGGCGGCTTCACCTTCGCGTCCAAGATCGCCTCGGCCGCGGCCGAATTCAGCGCGCCGCTGCCGACCGGCGCCTATATCGCGGCGGGCTTCGTGCTCTTCGCGCTGACCTTCGTCGTGAACGCGCTGGCCCGGCTCGCGGCAGGCGGAAAGGTGAACGGCTGATGACCACCACCACGACCAGCCTCGAAAAGCCGATCAAGGCGCCGACCTTCCGGGAGGTGAGCACGGCCCGCAAGATCAAGAACAACATCGCGACCGCGGTGTTCGCGCTGTGCTTCCTCGTCGCCCTCATCCCGCTGTGCTGGGTGCTGTGGATGGTGGTCAGCAACGGTATCGGCGTCGTCGTGTCGCTCGAGTGGTGGCAGAACTCGCAGAAGGGCGTGCTGCCCGATCAGACCGGCGGCGGTGTGTACCACGCCATCTACGGCACCATCGTGCAGTCGGCGGTGGCGGCGGTCATCGCCGTACCGCTCGGCATCATGGCGGCGGTTTATCTGATCGAGTACGGCATCGGCCGGTTCGCCAAGGTGACCACCTTCATGGTCGATATCCTCGCCGGTGTCCCCTCCATCGTCGCGGCGCTGTTCATCTTCGCGCTCTGGATCGCGACCCTGGGTTTCCCGCAGAGCTCGTTCGCCGTGGCGCTGGCCCTGGTGCTGCTGATGCTCCCGGTGGTCGTCCGCAATACCGAGGAAATGCTCAAACTCGTCCCGGACGAACTGCGTGAAGCCTCCTACGCCCTCGGCATCCCGAAGTGGAAGACGATCGTGCGGATCGTCATCCCGACCGCCCTGCCCGGCATGATCTCCGGGATCCTGCTCGCACTGGCGCGTGTGATGGGCGAGACGGCGCCCGTGCTGGTGCTGGTCGGCTACAGCAAGGCGATCAATATGAACATCTTCGACGGCAATATGGCCTCGCTGCCGCTGCTGATCTTCCAGGAATTGAAGAGCGCCGAGGACGCGGGTCGGCAGCGGGTGTGGGGTGCCGCGCTGACGCTGATCCTCATGATCGCGGTGCTCTACCTGGCGGCCGCGGCTGTCAACAAGCTCCTCACGCGGAACCGATAAGGGCGGAAACGGAAAACAGATGGCCAAGCGGATCGACATCAAAGACCTGAACATCTTCTACGGCAAGTTCCACGCCGTCGCCGATGTGGCGCTCAACGTCTTGCCGCGCAGTGTGACCGCGTTCATCGGTCCGTCGGGTTGCGGTAAGTCCACTGTGCTGCGGTCGCTGAACCGGATGCACGAGGTGACCCCGAACGCCAGCGTCTCGGGCTCGGTCATGCTCGACGGCGAGGACATCTACGCCTCGCAGGTGGACCCGGTCGGCGTGCGCCGCACCATCGGCATGGTGTTCCAGCGGCCGAACCCGTTCCCCACCATGTCCATTCGCGACAATGTGGTGGCCGGTCTCAAACTGCAGGGTGTGCGCAACAAGGGTGAACTCGACGAGGTCGCCGAGCGCTCGCTGCGCGGCGCGAACCTGTGGAACGAGGTGAAGGATCGCCTGGACAAGCCCGGTGGCGGCCTCTCCGGCGGTCAGCAGCAGCGTCTGTGCATCGCGCGCGCCATCGCGGTGTCCCCGGATGTGCTGCTGATGGACGAGCCCTGTTCGGCCCTGGACCCGATCTCCACGCTGGCGATCGAGGACCTGATCACCGAGCTGAAGAAGGAGTACACGATCGTCATCGTCACCCACAATATGCAGCAGGCGGCGCGGGTGAGCGATAAGACCGGCTTCTTCAATCTCGAGGCCCAGGGCAAACCGGGCCGGCTCGTCGAAATCGACGATACCGAGAAGATCTTCTCGAACCCGGGCGAAAAGGCCACCGAGGATTACATCTCCGGCCGTTTCGGCTGAGCCCCGGATACACCGACGGCCCGCACCGCCCGGTGCGGGCCTTTTCTCTGCCACCATCGGATGGGTTGCCGGCTCGTCACGCTGCCCGAGCGTCGATCAGTGCGGTCCGGTGACCCGCGCACAGCTCCTGACGGATCCGCAGGATCCGCGGCGGCGGAAAAAACTGCGGGGCCCGGTCGGACCGCCCCGCAGTTCTGTATTCCGGATTCTCCGGGTCAGGACCCCGTGTCCTCGTCCGGGGGCAGCACGCCGGTCACCAGGAAGATCACCCGGCGGCCGATCTCCACCGCGTGGTCGGCAAAACGCTCGTAGTAGCGGCCCAGCAGCGTCACATCGACGGCCGAGGCCACGCCGTACTTCCATTCGCGGTCCATCAGCAGAGTGAACAGGTGACGGTGCAGATCGTCCATCGCCTCGTCGTCCTGGTTCAGCTGGGCCGCGCGCTCGGGATCCCGGCTCTCGAGCACCTCCTGGGCGCTGTTACCCATACTGACCGCGATCCGGCCCATCTCGGCGAAATAGCCGTTGACCGCCTCGGGCAGGGCGTGGTTCGGATGCCGTCGGCGGGCGACCTTGGCCACATGCAGCGCCAGGGTGCCCATCCGGTTGACGTCGTTGACGATCTGGATCGCGCTGACCACCTGCCGGAGGTCGCCCGCGACCGGGGCCTGCAGGGCCAGCAGCGCGAACGACTTCTCCTCGGCGTCGGCGATCATCTCGGCGATCCGGTCGCCTTCGCCGATGACCTGCTCGGCCAGCGACAGGTCGGCCTGCAGCAGAGCCTGCGTGGCGCGATCCATGGCCGAACCGGCGATACCGGCCATCTCACCTAACAGGTGGGCGAGGTCGGCCATTTGCTCGTTGTAGATGACACGCATGAAACGAAAGACTAGTTCGATGCGCTGACTACGTCACCAACACCGGGTGAATAACCTGGTGACCCCGCATACGGGAGCATGTCAGGCGGCGCAGGGGTCGTCGCCGGCATTCACGTGTTCGAGGTCGGTGGGCAACTCGGCCGGTGCGGCGCTGGTGGCGATCACACTGGTGATCGGACTGCCGACCGTGGTCGGTTCGTTGATCACCTGCTGGTAGTTCTCGCCCAGTACCAGCTCCACGATGCTGTCCAGCGATTCGTCGAGTTCCATGGTGGCCCCCGGGACGGCGCTGGCGACCGTCGCCGCCTCGGCCTCGTGCCCGGTGGAGTAGCGGACCTTGGTATCGGTGGAGTTGCCTTCGGTGTAGTTGTCGGTGTTGTAGATGTTGAAGCCGACATTGGCCAGCTGGCTGGCCGTCTGATTGGCGAGACCCGATATACCCGACCCATTGGAGACCAACAGCGACAGCGTGCTGGGATCCACCGCGGTCAGCGACGGCGGGATCGGCGCCTCCGAGGTCGGCGGCGGCGCGGGCGCGGTCTTCTCGCCGGGCAGCGGCTGGTCGTCGCGGATGGCGCGGAAGATCGCCTGGATATCCGAAGTCCGGGGGATCTCGTTGCCGTACGAGGTGGTACCCGCCGTGGGGACGGTCAGGAAGGTGACCGCGCCCGTTTCCAGGTCCTGCAACGAACGGCCGAGCATCAGCAGATCGTTGGGCGCCACATTGTCGACGAAGGTCGCTTTGGTGAACGCCTGGATGAAGCCGTTCAACTTGCCGGGGTCCAGCAGCACCTGTCCGGAGAGGGCGCCGCGCAGCAGGGCGGCGAGGAACTTCTGCTGCCGGTTGATCCGGTCGTAGTCACTGCGTTCCTCGCCGTAGATGTGCCGGGCGCGTACATAGTTCAGGGCGGTGGCGCCGTTGATCCGGTGCCGTCCGGCCTCCGGGATGATGGTGCCGAGCACCCCGTCATCGAGCGGTTTGGAGACACACACCTCGACACCGTTGACCTTGTCCACCATCTGCTCGAAACCGGCGAAGTCGATCCCGATGAAGTGGTTGATGGTGCTACCGGTCAGCCGCTGGATGGTGGACAGCAGGCAGCGGGGCCCGCCCAGCGCGTATACCGCGTTGAGCTTGTCACCCATGGCCGAATCGAAGACCTCGTCGGTATAGCTGTTCTGCTCGTTGTCGAAGCCGTGGCATTCGGGCCGGGTGACATCCAGATCTCGCGGGAAGGACACCACGACGACCCGCGACCGGTCCTTCGGAATGTGCACCAGCATCGTGGTGTCGGCGCGAGCGCCCTCGGCGTCCTCCACGCTGCCCGCGCCGATGTCACCGTTCGCCCCGGCCCGGGTGTCGGTGCCGACGATCAGGTAGTTCTCGTCACCGAGCTGTGCCTGGGCGTCGATGACGTCGTCCTCGTTCTCGGCGAGAGCGGATACCTGCGTGAAGCTGTTGCCGGTGGCGCGCAGGTAGCTCCAACCACCCCCGGTGATGAGCAGCGCCAGAACGGAGAAGAAGGCCACACCGGCCCGGCCCGCGATCCGTAGTCGCCTGTTGCGCCGGCTTTCGGGGGTATGCCGTCGTCTCGGCTTGCCGACCGTTTCCGGGGCCGCCGGTTCGGAGGTGGGCCACCCCGCGGTATCGGTCCGGCCGCTGATCCGGGGGTCGCTCTCGTCGAGCGGGTCGAGGATATCGGTGACCGTTTCCGGGGACTCGGCGGCCACCGCGGCGGCCGCTTTCGCATTCTTACCCCGGCGCGGTGTGCCAGGAGATTGCCGGGAACGCTTCGGTGGTACTTGGCGACCCGGCTGCGAACCGCTCCGGGCGGGGTCGGGTTGCTGCGGAACCACGGTGGTCGGATCACCTGGCTCGACCGGTGGCGCGGCGGGGCGCTGGCCGGTCGGCGGCCGCTTGGCCGGATCCGATACGGGCTTCGGCGGCGGCGGTACCGCCGCCCGGTTGCTGCCGGTTGCCGGACGGGCGGCGTTCGGACCCTGCGGCATGTCCCCGGCCGGCCGGCCGGGCGGCCGGGCGGGCCCGGACTGATCCGGCCCGGGTCGCTGCGGCGGGGCGGGCGGTTGGTTGCGGGCGGCCGGAGGTTGCGGGGGAGCAGGCCGCCGCGGGCCGGGGCCGGCCGGCTGACGATCCGCCGGGCCGGGCGGCTGGGCCGCGGGGGACGAGCCGGTGGGCGGGCGGCCCGGCACAGCGCCGCCGCCCCGGGCCGGGGGCGCGGGCGGGCGGTTCGGTCGTCCGGCGGGCGGGCCTTCGAGACCGGGTTGGTCGGGGCGGGACCGTTGTTCGGGATTCGGCCGCGGTCCCTGGCCTGCCGGACGCCCGGGGCGCTCCGGGGGCGGCCCCGCGGGCATACCGTGGCGCGGCGCGTCGTCCTCGCGACGCCGGGCCGTCCGCTCACCGTCCACCCGGTCGACCAGATCCTGCACTGTCAGCGGCCCGGGGTTGGCGGGCGGCTCCGGCTGTCGTGGCCGGCGAGACCCCCGCGCCTCGTCCATTTCGGGGGACTCTCCCGTGGGATACCGCTCCCACGGTGCGCGACCTCCGGGCCCTGATGATCGCCCGTGCCGATCGTCACCCACTAATGAACCTCGCTTTTCCGCAACTCACTGCCGACGCAACCGTGATCGAAAGGCTGCGCGGGATTCCGCAATGATAACGATTTCGCCATCAGGAGCCACTCGGACATTACGAGAGGGCAGCAAAAGCGGTAAATGCTGGGAAGTTGCCCGCAGTTATGTTTGCACGCGCGTACGACGGTTTCGCGGCGTGTCGAATCGGCGTGTCGAATCGGTCGGTGGTCCGCTGTAGGTAATTCAGCCGCCGCTGTGCATGACATCGGCCGCGGCCGGGACGGTCCCGTCCTCGGGGTCGTCCAGCCAGCCGTGCGGAAGCGCGACCTTGCCCGGCGAACCCTGCCGGCCCCGGGGGCCGCCGGCGTCCGCCGGAAATGGGACAGTGGGATCGAGCTGCTCGATGAGCGTGCCGAGTTCGGTCAGCGAGGAGACCGTCGCGAAACTGCGCCGCAGCTCGGCGCCCAGCGGGAAGCCCATGAAATACCAGGCCATATGTTTGCGCAGGTCACGCATGCCTTTGTCTTCGCCGTGGTGTTCAGCGAGCAGTCCGGCATGGCGGGTCAGGATCGCGCCGACCTCCCCGAGGGTGGGCGGCACCGGTGCGGGCTCGCCTCGCAGGGCGGCACCGAGTTCGGCGAACAGCCAGGGCCGGCCGAGGCAGCCGCGCCCCACCACCACCCCGTCGCAGCCGGTCTCCGCCATCATCGTCACCGCGTCGGCGGCACTGAAGATATCGCCGTTGCCGAGCACCGGGATCGTGGTGACCGCCTCTTTCAGGCGTGCGATGGCCGACCAGTCGGCGGTCCCGGAGTAGCGCTGCGCCGCGGTGCGCGCGTGCAGGGCGACCGCCGCGGCGCCTTCACTCTCGGCGATGCGGCCGGTATCGAGGTAGGTCTGATGTTCCTCGTCGATTCCGATACGGAATTTCATGGTCACCGGCACCCCGGCCGGTTCGGCGGCCCGGACCATCTCCCGGACGATCCGGGCGAACAGATTGCGCTTGTAGGGCAGGGCGGCGCCGCCCCCGAGCCGGGTCACCTTGGGTACCGGGCAGCCGAGGTTCATATCGATGTGATCGGCCCAGCCCTCGCCGACGATGATCCGGACGGCTTCGCCCAGGGTGGCCGGGTCCACACCGTAGAGCTGCATCGACCGCGGCGATTCGCCCTCGTCGAACGACATCATGTGCAGCGTTTTCTCGTTGCGTTCCACCACCGCGCGGGCGGTGATCATCTCGCAGACGTAGATCGCGGTCGGGCTGCCGAACTCCCGGCAGAGCTTGCGGAAGGCCAGGTTGGTGATACCGGCCATCGGCGCGAGAACGACCGGCGGATCGACCGGGTAGGGGCCGATCCGCAGACGTGTCTCCTGCTCCAACTGTGTTTGCACAGTGTTCTATTTTCCCTCGAGCGTCCGGGCCCGGTCACTGTCGGGTGCCTCACCGCGCGACAGCACGCCGCCAGAAGGCCCTTTCGGGCGCGGCGGTGACCGTCGCGGCGAGCCCCGCGGGGTAGCTGCCGGTCCGGTCCGGCCGGGCGTTGGCCTCGTGAACGCCGGACCTGCCGGCCGCCCGATTTCCGCTGGATACACCGCCGGGGCCGCTACCCCGATCGGGAGCAATCGAAAGAGGACGACATCCATGGCCGAGAACACCGACGACGCCGGTCGCGAGCCGGAGGAGACCGCCGGTGGCGCGGGCGAACCCGTCGCCGCTCCCGCGAAACCGGCCCCGGCCGAATCTCGCCCGGGCACGGTGTCCATCCGGGTTTCCAGCCTGATCCGTGGCGCGGTCGTCGCGGTGCTTACCGTGGCGGCGATCGTCTTCGCCGTGCTGTATTTCACCGCACGAGGCGAATTGGCCGATCGCGACGAGCGCGCCGCGGCAGACAGTCACGCCGAGCAGCTGGCCACCGAGTACGCGGTGGGCGCGGCCACCGTGAACTTCGAGGATCTCGACGCCTGGATCGCCGCCCTGAAGAAGAACACCAGCCCCCAGCCGGCGGGCAAGTTCGACGACACCGCGCCGAAACTGGAACAGATCCTGGTGCCGCTGCAGTGGACCTCGACCGCCACCCCCATCACCGCGAAGGTCATGTCCGAACAGGACGGGGTCTACAAGGTGAACGTTTTTGTGAACGTCACCTCGACCAACGCCCAGAATCCGGACGGTACGCAGACCACGGTCACCTACACGGTGACGGTCGACGAGAACTCCGGCCGGCAGATCACCGATGTGGGCGGCGTGGACGGTGCCCTGCCGATGAAATAAGGGGTGCCGCCGGGCTGCCCGGAAAATGCGACGAGACCGCCGGTGGCACCGGCGGTCTCGGTCGTTGTGTTCCTTGTACTGGACGGTCAGCCGTTCACCGTGGCGAAGGCCTTCTCACGTTTGGCGGCCTCGCGGGCGAGCATGCGGTCGCGCTGTTCCTCGAACTTCACGACATCCTGGGAGAGCTTGTCCAGGAAACCGGCGAGTCGCTCCCGCGTCTGCTCGCCACGCGCGGTGAAGTCGGTACGGCCGAAGATGTTCCACTTCTTCAGGACCGGCTGGACGACCTCTTCGAGGTGCTGGCGCAGATCGTAGATGCCGTGCTTGGCCATCAGCACACCGTTGCGCCGGAAATTCGGCATACCGGCGCCGGGCATCTGGAAGTTCTCCACGATCAGGGCGATGGCTTCCAGGGCCTGGTCCGGGCACAGGTCGAGGGCCGCGCCGCACATATTGCGATAGAAGATCATGTGCAGGTTCTCGTCGGCCGCGATGCGCTGCAGCATGCGGTCGGCGATGGCGTCGTCGCACACCTTGCCGGTATTACGGTGCGAGACGCGGGTGGCCAGCTCCTGGAAGGTCACATAGGCGACGGAATGCAGGAAGCCGGCGTCGACTTCGGCGGGGGAGGCGAACCCGTTGGTCATATGAACCATGCGGGCCTGCTCCAGTGCCACCGGGTCGACGCCGCGGGTCACCACCAGGTAGTCGCGCATCGCGATCCCGTGCCGGTTCTCCTCGGCGGTCCAGCGGCCGACCCAGGTTCCCCACGCGCCGTCCTGGGAAAAGTTCTCGGCGATTTCCCGGTGGTAGGAAGGCAGGTTGTCCTCGGTCAGCAGGTTGGTGATCATGGCCGCCTTGGCGACCTCGTTGAGCTTGGATTGGTCGGGGTCCCAGTCCTGTCCGCCGAGTGCCGCGAAGTTGCGACCCTCGTCCCACGGGACGTAGTCGTGCGGATGCCATTCTTTTGCGAGGGAGAGGTGCCGGTTGACGTTCTGCTCGGCAACCGGCTCCAACTCTGTGAGCAGCTCGAGTTGAGTCAGATCCCTTGCCATGTAATCAAGCCCTTCATATGTTGCGTTGGTGCGGGGCACCTGATGTAGACCGTTGCCGATGCGGCCATACCTTACGGCACCGTAGGTGTGATGCGAAACGCATCCGACCGAGAAACAGTGCATGTTGGCGCAGGCGCCCTGCCCGGGGTCGCACCCGAGTGTATGGCCGGATCCGCAGTCATGGGCGTATCGCCGGGTGTCCCGATTGCGTTAGCGGCCGTGGGAAATAGCACATCGATGGATGCGCGGTCGGCGTCCGGCCGGAAGTTACGGGGCTGATCAGGCTTGTTCATCGTCGTCATGGGACCGCCCGGGTACCGGACCGGAAGAAGTCCGCGCGGGTCGGCTCCGGTCACAGTGCGGCCCCGACAAGGCTGGTCCAACTCACAGGGCGGACCCGCCGGGAGTGGGAAGAAAAGAGGTGGGCGCCCGGCCGGTGGGCCGGGCACCCGGGGTGCCCCCACCAGGGCTCGAACCTGGGACCTGCGGATTAAAAGTCCGTAGCTCTACCAACTGAGCTATAGGGGCGCGGCCGCAAGTGTACTGGTCGAGTCCTCGTTTCTCGTAATCGGGCGGCTATGCTGGTGCTTTCCGTCACTCGGGCCGGAGGGGTCCGGTCCGGTGTGGCGCGGGCGGGCGGTGGCCCGATGGGGTCGTAGGGGAGGTCGGGCCCGTTCGGCGGGCCCGGTGAGCCGGAAACCATACTCATGAGTTCGGTATCACGGTACCTGCGGCATTGTTGATACAACGGGTAGCACGATACGATCCAAATATGTTGGATACCAATGCCTTTGGATCGGCGAAGGCGGATTTCTCGCAGATGTGGGGTTCGGGAACCGGAATTCCGGGGTGTTGCGCTCCCGGCGGGGCGCATGATCGGGGTGGTATCCATCCAGGGGCCGGAGCGGCCGGCTGAGTACCGGCCCCGAGCCTGCTCGAGCGGTCGAACACCCTGCGCTACCGCAGGATTCGCTCGGCCATTCGTCCGGCCTCGTCGGTGCCGGGTTCGCGAAATCCGGCTGGCGAAATGGTAGCCCGCTGTATCGGTTTACCGCATGCCGCTACGAGATTCCGAGTACCGTGACGAATCAGCGAATTCGGGGTGTCACTCGGGACGGCGCTGCGGGAGGCGTATGGGGGACCAGGAACAGCGCAACGCAATGCCCGGATGCGCACCCCCTGCGGCGCACCCGGGCCATCGAATTATACCAGCCGGTGTGTTTCCTCGGCGGGCTGGGTTTCGTACCAAAGGTTCGGTACAGGTCAATAAACCGACCGCAGGTCGGCATACACCAGGATAAGTTCGCGGCCTCGGCCCGCTCCTCACAGGCGGATGAACGGTCGCGAGCATTCCGCGGGTGGAAATCCCGCGGATTGCACAAGGCTTCGGAGGCGTTTCGAGCATGGCACGGCAGCAAGAGCGGGCCCGTCGGACACGGGCAGCAATTATCCGGTCCGCCGCCGTTGAGTTCGGGAAGAGCGGCTATGCCGCGGCCTCGCTCAACCGCATTTTGGAAGGATCGCGGGCGACCAAGGGCGCCATGTACTTCCATTTCGATTCGAAGGAAGATCTGGCGCGGGCCGTTCTCGATTCGGCGATCGAGCGATACGGCAGCACCATCGATCGCTGGCTCGTGCGCACGGATCTGGGCCCGCTCGACATTCTGCACGGTGTCTTCGATGAACTCGCGTTGCGACTCGAGCACGACATAATCGTGCAGGCCGAATTCCGGCTCGTCATCGACCCAGGCTTCCGCCGGCAGGGCCACGGCGGCAGTCCGATGCTCTCCGCGGCCATCCGTGACCTGACGATCGCGGCGATCGAACGCGGGCAGCTGCGTGCGGATACCGATCCCGACCGCTTCACCCGGACCCTCGCCGGCGCGCTGATCGGTCAGCGTTATATGGCCGACGCCCACGGCGGCGAGCCGGATCTGCGCACCCGGTTCCGGGAGGCGCTGGAGGTCCTGGTCCAGGCCACCTGTACCCCGGCGTGGGTGGCGGAGTTCGGCCGGTCGGGGTGGCGGGCGAGCGCACGTCTGGAAGAGCTGGGTTCCCCCGCTTGACCAGCAGATTTGGGAATTGTGCGCACCCTGTCATAAGCTATGCGAGCTCCCAACGGACAGCCGTTGAAAAGCCGGTCCGGAGAAATCCGGGACGAGCCCCCTTCGTCTAGCGGCCTAGGACGCCGCCCTTTCAAGGCGGTAGCGCGGGTTCGAATCCCGTAGGGGGTACCACCTATGCGAGTGGGTGGCACACAGCAAGGCCCTGTGGCGCAGTTGGTTAGCGCGCCGCCCTGTCACGGCGGAGGTCGCGGGTTCGAGTCCCGTCAGGGTCGCCAATGGATGCCGGAGCAATCCGGCTTCCATCGGATGGCATTCGTTCCGGGTGCCTGCGGCCAGGTAGCTCAGTTGGTACGAGCGTTCGCCTGAAAAGCGAAAGGTCGCCGGTTCGATCCCGGCCCTGGCCACAATCAACCCCCTGATCACCACGATCGGGGGGTTTCTTCTGTTTCGGATCCCGGCCGGGTGGAATGCTGTGACCATGGCCGAACGGTGGTATTACTGCTTGAAGCATCAGCGCGCCGAACGTGGGCGCCAGTGCTGGTTCCGGGACCGTATGGGGCCGTATCCGGATCAGGCCACGGCCGAACGCGCGCTCGAGATCGTGCGGCAGCGCAATGCCACGCAGGACGCGGCGGATCGGGCGTATCGCGAGGGCGACTGATTCGCCCGAGAAGTGCCGCCGGCCCCGCTCGGCGGCGCTATCACCGGTGCGCTGCATTCCCGGGTGGGCGGTTGGGCTACCGTTCACGGGTAATACGTAGCGACGCTCGCGGCCTGTTGTACCCGGCCGCCGGGCGAGACCAGGTGAGCAGGGAGGGCGACCCTTGAGGGTTACCGTTGTTGTGCCGACCTACAACGAGCGGGACAATCTGCCGGTAGCGGTGGAGCGGTTGACCGCGCTACCCGTGCCCGGCCTGCACGTACTGGTAGTCGACGACAACTCTCCGGACGGCACCGGTGAGGTGGCGGAGAAGCTGGCCGCGGATCTGCCCGACGTCGTGTCGGTACTGCACCGCACGGAGAAGGACGGGCTGGGCCGGGCCTACATCGCCGGCATCACCCGAGCCCTCGAGGAGGGCGCGGATGTGGTGATCCAGATGGACGCCGATCTGTCCCATCCCGCCGAGGTGATCCCCGCCATGCTGGAGGAGCTGGACCGGCCGGGTACCGGAGTAGTGCTCGGGTCCCGCTATGTGCCCGGCGGTTCCACCGCGGCGGAATGGAAGTGGTACCGCAAGGCACTCTCGGCGTGGGCCAATTTCTACGTCAACGCCATCCTGCGGCTCGGGATCAAGGACGCCACCGCCGGTTTCAAGGCGTGGGAGGCCGATACGCTGCGCGCCATCGAGGTCGGCGCGATCCGCAGCAACGGCTACTCCTTCCAGGTGGAGATGAACTACCGGGCCAAGCAGCAGGGCATCGGTATCGCCGAGGTACCGATCCGCTTCGAGGAGCGGACCCTCGGAGCTTCCAAGATGAGCCTCAAAGTGCAGCTGGAATCGGCGCTGATGCCGTGGAAACTGCTCCTCGGCCGCGCCCTCTGACACCGTTCAGCGCGGCCAGTCGCGCAGTGTGTCGAGATAGCGCTGCCGGACCTCGGCGACTTTCTCGTCCAGCTCGGACGGGTCCTGTGTGTCCACCGCGATCGGCGGCAGGATCGCCACCTCGACCACACCGGGCCGCGCGATCATCGAATCCCGCCGGCCGACCTCGGCGGCATTGCGGATCACCACCGGGATCACCGGCACACCCGCCTGCCGGGCCATGTGGAAGGCGCCCTTCTTGAAGCTGCCGGGCTGCGCGGTATAGGAACGGGTGCCCTCCGGGGCGATCGCGACGGACAGACCGCCGCGCAGGGTGTCCACCACCGGTGCCAGCGAGGCCTTGGCGAGGTCGGTGTTCGAACGATCGATGAAGGTGACGCCGACGAACCGCATGAGCGGGCCGAAAATGGGATGCCGGATGAGTTCCTTCTTACCGACGCCGGTGACGTGCCCGCCGAGCACCGCGGGCACGATGAGCACGTCGAACTGGCTCTGATGGTTGAACAGGAAGACCGCGGGCCGCGGGTGGCGGGCATGCTCCGCGCCGGTGACGCGGAGCCGGATCCCGCACAGGCGCAGCGGCCAGGCGGTGCCGTACTTCAGGAGGGCGTCGGCCATGGCTCGCCGGTCGCGGGTGTAGGACTTGCGCAGTACCCCGTACAGCGCCCCGCCGAGCAGGGCGAAGAGCCCCAGCACGGTCCGCAGATAGTCGGCCGGGCGCGGCGCGGTCCGCGGGCCCACCGCGAGTGCGGCCCAGCCGTACTCGGCCGCGGTGGCCGCGAGCACGGGACCGGGCGCGATCGGCACCCGCGTCCCGCCGCGGGACAGCAGCGGGAGATCGCCCGCGCTGCCGCTGTAGACATAGGAACGCGTGAGGTCGACTCCGTGGGCGGCCGCGAATTCCGACACCGCCTCGGCCTTCTCGGGACCGTAACGCACTTCACCCTCGATGAGCCCCGTCAGCCGGCCCCCGGACACCGCCGCCCGGCTGCCGAGCACCTGGGGGATACCGAGCGCGGCGGCCGCGGGACGTAACTGGAATTCCGCCGAGTCCCCGGTCAACACCACGGTGTGCCCGGCCGCGAGATGTTCCTGCACCAAGCGCAGCAGCTCGGGGCGCAACCGGTCGTACCAGCCCCGTTTGAACAGGCGTTCGCCCAGCGCGGTCAGTTCTTCCGGCGTCCGGCCGGCCGCGGCCCGCACACCGCGCTCGAGCACATCGCCCGCCGAACTCTCGCCGCTGTGCCGCAACTGGTCGAACAGTGTTTCCAGCAGTTCGCGGTCCGGCCCGCGCCACCGCGGCACGGGCGCGGACCCGAGTTCGGCCAGCGCCGTCAGGTCGAAGACAGCGCCGATTCCGGCGCCGCGGGGGCCCGAACGGATGGCGGCCACCACCGCGTCGACCCCGGACGGCGCGGGGTTTTCGCCGGTGTGCCCGGTGCCCGCTTCCCGCGTGCTCATCGGACCCGTCCGGCCGGGAGATTGGACGGGTCGAGGGTGGCGGCCAGGGAGATCCGGAAGCCGATGGTGCGCAGGCGCTCGGCGAACTCGGCACGCCGGGCGGCGAGTTCGGCCACCGAATCCGCCGATTCCGGGTCCTCGGGTTCGAGCAGCCCCCGATTGGCGGCCAGTTTCAGCGCACTGCCGAAGAGTTCGGTGGAAACCGACTCCGTACTGTGCAGTCGCTGCTGCAACAGCATCTGCCTGCCGACCGAGACGCATTCGTCGACGAACTCTTTGCGGTCGACCCGCGCGGCCGGATCCCGGGCGGCCAATCGTTCGGCCACCACCAGCTGCGCATCGAAAAACGAGCGCAGTACCCGGTGGGCCATCATGAAGCCGGTGCCGGTGAGTGCGGCCAGGATCTCACTACCGAGTGTGTCGCGCGACCGCGACTGCCAGCGCGGGTCGATCAGCAACACCTCCGCGGTGATCCGCTCGGCGAACTCGGTCCGGTCCGGGAAGAAGAACTCGAATTTCAGCAGGTCCCGCAGCCGGTAGGCCTCTTCCCAGCCGATATCCAGGGCGTCGGCGTCCGGCCCGACGGCGCCCCGGGCCGGATCGTCCGGCGCGGCGTCGACCGCGGCCAGGATCGCCAGCTCGACAATGGCGCGATCGACGAACCAGTGCACCGCGCTGTTGCGGTAGAACGCGGCTTCGAGGTGGGCGCCCGCCTCGATGGAGTACACCGGCTCGACCCCGCCGCGGTAGACGGTGACCACCTTCGCGAGCGACAACTGCTCGAGGACCACGGCCAGGCTCTGCTCGTCGCGTAGTTTCGCGATCTCGCCGCACGGCAGATCCCGCTGTTCGATGTAGTCCAGCACCGGGGCGAGTACCTCGCAGACCTCGGCCCTGGTGAGTGCCCGCTGGTGGACACCCAGCAGGACCAGCGTGACCAGGGCGTTGACGGTGATCGGGGTGACCGAGTTGATACCCACGGCGACATCGAACGCGAGCCGCTGTACCGCCAGACGTTCTTTTTCGCCGATTTCGTCGTGCGGCTCGCCGGGGTCGGTCCGGGCCCGGCCGGTGGCGTCGGCCGGGTGCAGCGGGATGGTGACCGGAGTCGCGATCAGCGGATCGCCGTGGGCGGCGAGACGCTCGC
Source organism: Nocardia sp. NPDC002869 (assembly GCF_046764065.1). NCBI lineage: Bacteria > Bacillati > Actinomycetota > Actinomycetes > Mycobacteriales > Nocardiaceae > Nocardia > Nocardia sp. NPDC002869. The sequence goes on along the minus strand of NZ_JBKOOL010000060.1, from coordinate 10,264 downwards.
GCGCCGAGAGCGGGGTCCCGAAGCGGACGTAGACGTGCCCGGCCGAATGTTGCTGGTTGCGGACATAGCGGGCCAGCCAGGCCAGGCCTTCGGGTCTCTTGCGACCACCCATCTGCTCGTCGGCGATGGCGCCGAGTTCGTTGAGCCGCTCGTAGGTGATCGAGACCGGGACCAGCAGCGCGTCGGCGATCCGGTCCTGGCGCACGGCCGCGGCCAGATAGTTGAGTAGTCCGTAGCGGGGCGGGCGTAGCTTTCCGGTGCGGGTGCGGCCGCCCTCGAAGTACCACTCCAGGTTGAACCGCCGCGCCATCAGATAGCCGAAGTACTCCTCGACCACTGCTTGATACACCGTGTCGCCACCGAAACTGCGCCGGATGAAAATCGTCCCGGTGCGCCGGGCGATCGGGCCCATCGGCCAGAACCGCAGGTTCGCGCCGCCCACCACATGGTTGGGTGGGAAATCGTTGCGGGCCAGCACATCGCCCAGGACGAAGGCATCCACATAGGACCGGTGGGAGGGCAGGAAGACCAGCGGGTAGCGCCGGTTGAGGTCGCGCAGGGCGGTGAGCCCGGACTCGTCGCAGTCCACCTTCCAGGTCGACGCGTGGACCGGTCGCATGGCCTGGGTGAACAGATCCGAGACCGTGCGGCTCTGCGCCGCGACCAGTTCGTTCAGGGCTTTCTCGGCGCGCCGGTGCACCTCCTGCGGATCGGCCCCGCTCTCGTCGGAGATCGATTCGAGCCGCCGCAGGAATTCCGGCGAGTCCAGTATCTCCTCGGTGACCAGCCGCGGCACCTTGTACCGGTCACCGATCACACCGCGTTCCGCGCGTTCGAGCGCGACCACCCCGGCGCGCACCACCGCGCGGGCGAACGGGTCGGTGGTGCCGGCGTAGTGCAGGGCGGTGGCCTCGGGATTGTTGGCCCGCAGTTCGCTCAGCCGGGCCGGGCTGCCGGTGAGTACCAGGTGCCGGTCGGGGGACCGTTCGATCAGCCGCCGCTGGGCGAGCCGGTTCGGGCGGCGCGGATTGGTGAGCTGTGCGAGGTCACCGAAGGTCACCCGCCGGACGCCGTCGCGTTCGGGCGGCAGCCACAGCACCCGGACCGGGACCACCAGTGGATCGTCGGCGCGGCCGGTGAGCCGGTCGGCGATGGCACCGGCGTCCAGGTCGAGCTGGGTGACCGGGGCGCGTACCCCCAGTTCGGCGACCAGGCCGCCGTCGGCGATCCAGCGCCCGATCAGTTCGCGTTCGGCGCCCGAAGCCGAATCCACCAGCGCAACCACCGATTCCAGCGGCAGGTCGGAGGTCGCCGGAACTCCACTGCGGTGCTCGATCATGGTGTGGATCCTCTGCTCGGATGGGGGCGGCCGGCCCCGGCCCGGGCCGGGGCCGCGTGACCGGATCGGCGGGACCCGATCGGTCGTCGGATCGAAAATACTCCTTGCCAACCACTATGGACGGCTCTTGCGCCGTTGGGGTTGTTTGGCTGGTTTCCGGTCGTTTCCGAGACCTCCCCAGGAGAAGAGGTAATGCTAACCTTACTTCCGAATTCGGGTCGGTTAGCCTTGGAGGATCGTTGTCGACCACTGACGAACGTTTACGCGCCGAGTATGTGACCGACCCGGCGGCAGCCATGGCGCGCCTGGCCGCCGAGGACCACTTCGGCGACCATGTGGTCTACGAGCGCGGCGGAGAATGGGTCTTCGCCGCGGACCCGATCGGCACCGTCGAACTCGACGCCGGCGAACTGCGGATCACCTGGGCGGGTGAGACCACGGCCCGTGGCTGGTCCGGCAACCCGGCCGCGCTGATGAACAGCGTGCTCGCCGAACTGCCGATGACCGGCCGCAATGCCTACGGGTGGATCGGATTCGAATTCTGCGCGTGGTCGCTGGGAACAACCGGCTATCTGCGCCCCGGCACCGCCCTGGTCCATCTGATGATCCCGCGCGTCGAGGTACGGATCGACACCACCGGGGCGGTCTGGATCACCGGAGCCGATCCGGACGAGGCCGCGACTCTCGCCGATACCGTCGCGAGTTCCCAGGACACCGCGCTCCCGCAACCCCATCCGGTGGATGTGCGGATCGACACCTCCGGCTACCGCGAGCGCGTCGCCGCAGCCGTGACGGAGATCGAGTCCGGGCGGTACCAGAAGGTCATTCTCTCGCGGAAGGTCGAGTTGCCCTTCGCGGTGGACATCCCGGCCACCTACCGGCTCGGCCGGGCGCACAACACCCCCGCTCGCTCCTTCCTGCTGAACCTGGGCGGACTGGAGGCCGCCGGGTTCAGCCCGGAACTGGTGCTCTCGGTGGACGACGACCGGACGGTCAGTACCGAACCCCTCGCCGGCACCCGCGCCTTCGGCCTGGGGACCGAGATGGACACTGCCGCGCGCGCGGAGCTGATCTCCGATCCGAAGGAGATCGTCGAACACGCCCTCTCCGTACAGACCTGCTTCGCCGAGATCGGTGCGGTCGCCGAACCCGGCACCACCTCGGTCTCGGATTTCATGGCGGTGCGCGAACGCGGCAGTGTGCAACACCTGGCCTCCACCGTCCGGGGGCGCCTCGCGGCCGGCCGTACGGCCTGGGACGCGCTGGACGCCATTTTCCCCTCGGTGACCGCCTCGGGTATTCCGAAGCGACCGGGGGTCGATTCGGTATTCCGGCACGACCCTCCGCGCGGCCTGTACTCCGGGGCGGTGCTGATGGTTTCGCCGACCGGCGCGTTGGAGGCCGCGCTGGTGCTGCGCGCGGTGTACCAGACCGGTGCGGGTGCGTGGTTGCGCGCGGGAGCCGGGGTGGTCGCGCAGTCGCGGCCCGAACGGGAGTTCGAGGAGACCTGCGAGAAGCTGGGCAGCGTGGCGCCCTACGTGGTGCGGGCGTAGGGCACCCGGTCGGCCGGTACGGAGACGGTCGCGGGCCCGGCGGCCCGGACCGTCGCCCGGCCTACTCCTGGTCGCGCAGGGCCTTCTTGTCGATCTTGCCCACCGCGGTCAGCGGCAGGGACGCCGCGCGGCGCAGGACGTCCGGGAGTTTGTAGGTCGCCAGACCGCGCCCGGTGAGGAATTCCTTGATCTCGGCAAGGGTGGGCATATCGCCGGTGACGACCAGTACCGCGCAAACCTTTTCGCCGAGCCCGGGATCGGGCAGGCCGACCGCGGCCGCGTGCCGGACGGCGGGGTGGGCGAGCAGATGCTCCTCGAGTTCGTCACAGGAGACGTTCTCCCCGCCCCGGTTGATCACGTCCTTGATCCGGCCCGACACCACCAGGTGGCCACTGGGCAGCTGTCGCACCAGATCGCCGCTGCGGTAGTAACCGTCGGGAGTGAAGGCGCGGACATTGTGTTCGGGGGCGCGGTAATAACCGCGCAGGGTGTACGGGCCGCGGGTGAGCAGTTCACCCTCCGCGCCCGGTGCGACGTCCACGCCGTCCTCGTCGACCACTCTGATCTCGTCGGCCGGGCACAGCGGGCGGCCCTGAGTGGTGCAGACGATATCCGGATCGTCGTCGAGCCTGGTGAAATTCAGCAGCCCCTCGGCCATACCGAAGACCTGCTGCAGTGTCACCCGTAGCGCGGGCGCGACTTCGCGGGCGTTCACCTCGGCCAGTTTCGCGCCCCCGACCTGTAGCAGCCGCAGGGAGGAGATATCGGCGTCCTCCCATTCCACCGCGGCCGACCACAATTGCGCCAGCGGCGGCACCACCGCGGTGACGGTGACCCGATGGCGTTCGATCGCCGCGAAGGCGCTCTCCGGGCTCGGATCGGTCACGAAGGCCAGTGCGCCCCCGGCCGCCACCGTGCCCAGGATGCCCGGACAGGCCAGCGGGAAGTTGTGCGCGGCGGGCAGGGTGGCCAGATAGACGTCCCGGTCGCCGAGTTCGCAGACGGCCGCGCTCGCGGTGGCGTTGTAGACGTAGTCGTCGTGGGTGCGGGCGATGAGTTTGGGGAGTCCGGTGGTGCCGCCGGAGACCAGCATGAGGGCTATATCGGCGGGGTCGACCGCGGGCAGCTGTCCGGTGTCCCGGGCGATGGACATCAGCTCGGTGAATTCGGCGGCCGCACCGGCGACCAGGACATGGCGCAACGATTCGACGGTGGTCAGCAGGGTGGCGGCCAGTTGCCGGTAATCGAAATCGCCCTGGCGGTCGGCGACCAGGTACGCGACCGCGCCGGAGAGAGCGGCCAGGTGTTCGATCTCGGCCCGGCGGTGCGCGGGCAACGTGAGTACCGGAATGATGCCGGCGCGCAACAAGCCGAACAGCGCGATCGCGAAGTCGGGGGTGTTCAGCAGTTGGACGATCACCCGGTCGCCCGGCGCGATCCCGAGGGCCAGGAACCCGTAGGCCATCCGGTCGGCTTCCGCGTCCAGTTCGGCGTAGGTCAGCGGCCGGTCGCCGAGCAGTGCCGGACGCTCCGGGCCGCGGCGCGCGGTATCGCGGAGCAGATCGCCCACGGTGGTGCCGGTCCAGTAGCCGGCGGCACGGTAGGTCTCGGCCAGGTCCTCGGGGAAGGGAACATAACCGTCACGGTGGGTGCCGGCGGCGGTGGAAGTCACGATATGCCTCATAGGTGAAACAGGGACTCGAAGGCGGGTGCGGCGCGGTTCCGGTCCATTGATAGGTTAGGCAACCCTACATCTTTTGAAGGGCGTGGTTCTTCCGTGCAGGTCCCGGGCGTGAGCGAGGGATCCGGACGCTGTCCGGGTTACCCGGTCCGTCGTGCCCGGTGCACACCCCGTCGCGCATTAGACTCGCCCCATGAGTGGTTGGGGCGTCGGGGACATCCCCGATCAGCAGGGTCGAACCGTCATCATCACCGGGGCGAACAGCGGGCTCGGCGCGGTGGCCGCGCGAGCTCTGGCCGGAGCCGGGGCGCAGGTGATCCTGGCCTGCCGGAATGTGGGCAAAGGGCAGGCCGTCGCCGACGAGATCGGCGAGCGGGCGCAGGTCCGGAAGCTGGATCTGGCCGATCTGTCCTCGGTCCGGGAGTTCGCCGCCGGGGTGGAGAGCGCGGATGTCCTGATCAACAATGCCGGCGTGATGGCGGTACCGCTGCGGCGGACCGCCGACGGTTTCGAGATGCAGATCGGTACCAACCATCTCGGTCATTTCGCGCTCACCGGCCTGCTGCTCGGCAAGATCGGTGAGCGGGTGGTCACCTTGTCCAGCGGTGCCCACGCGGCCGGTGCCATCGACCTCGAGGATCTCAACTGGGAGCGGCGCCCGTACAAGCGGTGGTCGGCCTACGGCCAGTCGAAGCTGGCCAATCTGCTCTTCGCCTTCGAACTGCAGCGCCGGCTCGCCGCGGCCGGCTCGGCGAAGCTGTCGGTGGCGGCACACCCCGGCTACGCCGCCACCGAACTGCAATCCCATACCGAGACCGTGCTCGACTCGGTGATGAACCTCGGTAACAAGGTGTTCGCGCAGAGCGCGGAGATGGGGGCGCTGCCGGAACTCTTCGCCGCCACCGCCCCGGTCGAGCCGGGCGCCTACTACGGACCGACCGGCTTGGGCGGGATGCGCGGCCACCCCGGGCGCTCGGGCTGCTCGAAGCGGGCGAAAGACCAGCTCACCGCGCGTTCGCTATGGGAACTCTCGGAGCGGCTGACCGACGTGAAGTTCGATTTCTCGGCCTGATCGGCCCGCCCGCCCGCGGTCCCCACCGCGGGATGTCACACCTGTGTCCGGTGCGTCGTCATCTCTGTGACAAGGCAGGAACGAAAGGAATCCGGACATGGAACCCCGTGTGAATCTCTTCGAAAACAAGGTCACCGCGAGTTACGTCAAGCGGCTGGTCACCGCCGGCAAGGTGGCCGAGGGCTCGGGTCTGCCCGCCGCCACCTACGAACTGGTGAAAATCCGGGCCAGCCAGATCAACGGCTGCGCGATGTGCCTGGATATGCACACCAAGGACGCCCTGCACGCCGGGGAATCCTCGCTGCGGATCAACCTGGTCGCGGCCTGGCGGGAGGCCGCCGTCTTCACCGAGGCCGAACGCGCCGCGCTCGAACTCACCGAGGCGGGCACCCGGCTGGCCGACGGCGGCGGGGTGAGTGAGGAGACCTGGCAGCGGGTGCGCAAGCACTACGACGACGATCAGATCGGTGGACTGCTCGTCGCCGTCGCCACCATCAATGCGTGGAACCGGCTGAACGCCATCGCCCACACCCCGGCCGGGAGCTACGAGCCCGGGCAGTTCTGACACGGCGCCGGGGCGGGATTGTGTCGAGTATCACTTTCCTCCCTGCGATTCCGCCCCGCCTCCACCTTCGTGGTCAACCGCCTGGTACCGTGGCCAATCGTGCAGCGCGTGTATTTCTGGTTTAGCAAGCCGGCCCGGGGTGGGTCGGTCTGCGGCTACCGCGCGCGCTGACCAGTTCCCCCGAGCCGGATGACGACCGGCTCGACGGGTGAATATTTCCGTGGGTCGGCCCGAACGAGAAGGACACCCCCCACGATGACAACCGCAGTCGATATCGACGCCCACCATTCCGATCTGGATGATCAGCGCACCCTCAGTGTGAGCCCGCTGCGCTCCCCGGCCGAGGTGCGCCGGGTCCATGCCATCACCGACGATCACGCCGCCACCGTCCGGGCCGGACGGAAGTCCACCGTCGAGGTTCTCAACGGGGTCGACGACCGCCTGATGGTGGTCGTCGGGCCGTGCTCGGTGCACGACCCGGCCGCCGCGCTCGACTACGCGCGGCGGCTGGCCGCCGCGTCGGCGGAACTCTCCGACCGGCTGCACCTGGTCATGCGGGTCTACTTCGAGAAGCCGCGTACGACGCTGGGCTGGAAAGGGCTGATCAACGATCCGCATCTCAACGGCAGCTTCGATGTCAACACCGGGCTGGGTATCGGCCGTCAGCTGCTGCTCGACATCACCGCGCTGGGTCTGCCGGTGGCCTGCGAGTTCCTCGACCCCATCACTCCGCAGTACATTTCGGATCTGGTCTCCTACGGCGCGATCGGCGCGCGCACCGCGGCCAGCCAGGTGCATCGGCAGTTGAGCAGCGCCCTGTCCATGCCGGTCGGGATCAAGAACGGGACCGACGGCGATGTGCAGGTCGCGGTGGACGGGGTCCGGGCGGCCGCGGCCAGTCATGTGTTCCCCGGTACCGATCTCGACGGCCGGGCCGCGCTGATCCAGACCGCGGGCAACGAGGACTGCCATGTGATCCTGCGCGGCGGATCCAACGGCACCAACTACGACGCGGCCTCGGTGGCCGACGCCTGCGCGCGGCTGGAGAAGTCGAAGCTGCCGCAGCGGATCGTGGTCGACGCCAGCCACGGCAACAGCAACAAGGACCACCGGCGCCAGCCCGTCGTCGTCGCCGATATCGCCGAGCGGCTGGCCGCGGGTGAACCGGGCGTCGTCGGCGTGATGCTGGAGAGCTTCCTGGTGGAAGGCCGCCAGGACCTCACCCTGGGCCGGTCCGCCGATCTCACCTACGGCCAGTCCATCACCGACGCCTGCATGGACTGGGATACCACCGCCGCCCAGCTGAACCGGCTGGCCGACGCCGTCGCCCGGCGCCGCCGGCGCTGACGATCCGGTCGCTGCGCCGTCCGGACCATACGTCCGCGGCGCGGGCGGCCGGGTCGGCGGCCAGTGCGTATCCGGCCGCTACCGCCGAATACGACGGACGTCTCGCCTCAGACCCCGGCCGGCCAGTCGTTCGCCGGCCCGGGTGGATCGGTGCTCAGGCGAGCGGCCATCCAATGGTCGCGCCGGCTTCCGCGCAAGACGCTACCCAGCCGGGCCAGACCTTCGTAGCGGAAACCCTGTGCGCGGACCGCGGCCGCGGACGCGTGATTACCGACGAAAGCCCGCCAATGGATGCGGGTCAGGCCCATTCCCGCCGGGTCGAAGCCGAAATCGCACGCCAGCGTGATCGCCCGCGATATCAGGCCCCGGCGGCGGTGCTCGGCGGCGAGCCAGTAACCGATTTCGGCGGAACCCTCATCCGGCGGCCGCACGCCCAGGCCCACGGTGCCGACGAGGCGGCCGTGCTCGCCGAGCCGGATCGCCCAGCACGGACTGCTGGCGGCCCAGCCCTCGGCCGACCTGGTGCGGACGAAATATTCTGCATCGGCGCGCCCGTAGGGCACCGGGATCGTCACCCATTCGGCGATCGCCGGGTCCTGACAGCATTCGACGATCGCCTCGATATCGGATTCCACCGGCCGGCTCAGCCAGACGATCCCGTCGGTCAGTGTGCGCTCCTTCACCCGTCGATGGTGACAGTTCGAGCGGGTCCGCGGCATCCGAATTCCCGGGCCGGCGCGCTGGGTCGCCGCCCGGCCGGGCAGCGTGACTCCGTAGAATTCCGGCGGTGGTAGCCACGCTTCTCGCCGACCTCTTCGAGTCCCATCGCGGACACCTGCTGGCGGTGGCCTACCGGCTGACCGGCAGTGTGGCCGATGCCGAGGACGCGGTGCAGGAGAGCTGGTTACGGCTGGCCGGCACCTCGCAGTCGGAGATCGAGGATCTGCGCGCCTGGTTGACGACCGTGGTCTCCCGGCTCTGTCTGGACCGGTTGCGCAGTGCCGCGGTGCGCCGGGAAAACTATGTCGGCCAATGGCTCCCGGAGCCGGTGGTGACCCCGCTGACCGGCGCGCCCGGTGCGGACCCGCTCGCCGCCGTGGTGCAGCGTCAGGAATTCCGGATGGCCGCCCTGGTGGTGCTCGATCAGCTCACCCCACCGCAACGCGTGGCCTTCGTACTACACGAAGGTCTGCAGGTCCCCTACGGCGAGATCGCCGGCATCCTGGACATCACCCCGGAGGCGGCCCGGCAGCTGGCCGCCCGCGCGCGCAAGGTCGTCCGCGAACAGACGCCGCCGGTCGCCGCCGACGGCGAGCACGAGGCGGCCGTGCAGAAACTGCTGGTTGCGCTGGGGACCGGTGATGCCCGCGCGGTGGCGGCGGTGCTGCACCCGGACGCGAAGATGATCGGCGATGCCGGCGGCACCACCCAGACCGCGCACAACATCATCTACGGACCGGACAAGGTCGCCCGGCTGTTCCTCGGTCTCATCCGTCGCTACGGCCTGGACCGTCCGGGCATCGATTTCGGGGCCGACGATATGGAGTTCGTCCGGGTCAACGGACAGCTCGGAGTGCTGTTCCATGCCCGCCCCGGCGACGGCGACTATCCGGGCTTCCCGTCGCGGGTCATGGGATTCACCGTCGTGGACGGCGTGATCCAGGGCGCCTACGACCACGCCAATCCGGCGAAACTACAGGGGGTCCGGTTGCGCTGACCGGTCCGCTCAGGCCGGCACCGGACGGGTCCGGTCGGTGAGCAGCAGTGCGGCCATCGCCCCGAGTACCGAACCCATCAGGAACCGCTGGACGCGCAACCACAGCGGCCGTCCGCTCGAGAACCCCGCGACCGTCCCGGCGGTGCACACGATGAAGGCGTTCACCCCCAGCGCGACGGTGATCTGCACGGCCCCGAGGCACAGGCTCTGGGCCCATACCGGGCCCGCCCCGGGAGATACGAACTGCGGAATCAGCGCCAGGTACATGACGGCGATCTTCGGGTTCAGCAGATTGGTCACCAGCCCCATGGTGAACAGCTTGCGGCCGGGGTCCCGGGGGAGCGGTTCGGGGGTGAAAACCGAGACCGCACCCGGCCTGATCGCCTGCCAGGCCAGCCACAGCAGGTAGGCGGCCCCCGCCGCCTTCAGCGCTGTGTACAGCGCCGGGACCAGGGTGAACAGCGCGGTGATCCCGGTCGCGGCGGCAGTCAGGTAAACGCCGAAACCGGCGGCGACCCCGGTCAGCGAGATCATTCCGGCGCGCCGGCCCTGCGATATCGTGCGGGAGACGAGATACATCATGTTCGGGCCAGGGGTGAGCACCAGGCCGAGCGCGGCCACCGCCACCCCGGCCGCCGCCGCCAGTTCGATCATGGATCCAATACTGGCTCTGCCGGTCCGCCGATGTCTCGGTCCAGTTTGCACCCACTGGTTGTGTCAGCGTCCGAGCGAGGGGCGTCACCGGGCCTGCGCGCCGGAACGGAAGAAAAGCTCGCCGCCGGCTGTTATGCGTGACTGTCCCCGAAACGCCGGGTGCCGACGCGAGCTCGATGAGTCGAGTTCTGCGAGACACCTCGAAGGGTTGAGGCCCATCTCGTCGTTCAGCGCCCGAAGTGCATGCGCCGAAGGGCGGCGGGGGGGGGGCGGTGGGAACAAACACAAGCGGGCCCGAACACCCCCCCGCCCCCGCCGGGGGGGAAAAAAAAAAAG